>NZ_JBFBNR010000012.1:0-224314 GCF_040687675.1 Kitasatospora sp. NPDC056731 | reverse complement strand
CCGATCACCAGGTCGAACCCGGTCTTCTCCAGCGCCTTCGCCAGCACCGCCGACGTCCCGATCACATCCGAACCGTGGATGTCCTCGTCGTTCACGTGCACGGCCTTGTCCGCACCCATCGACAGCGCCTTGCGCAGCGCGTCCTTCGCATCGTCCGGCCCGACCGTCAGCACCGTCACCTCGGCGCCCTCGTTCGCCGCCGCGATCCGCAGCGCCTGCTCCACGCCGTACTCGTCGAGCTCCGACAGAAGGCCGTCCACACCCTCCCGGTCGGTGGTGTGGTCGTCCGCGAACCGACGGTCACCCGTCGCGTCCGGCACGTACTTCACACAGACGACGATCCTCAAGCTCATGAGTGGTTCTCCTGTCACGGTCGCACTGGTCGATGGCCTCACGTCATGCCGAGGGTACTGAGTGCCAATCCCGGCCCGGCCGCGCCCTGCGCGCCGTGAGCGCCACCTGGACCGGCATACCGTGTCGGCGCTCTTCGACTGGTGTCGGAGGCTCCACGAAGAGGATACGGCACTCAGTACCCCTGGTAAAGGAACTCAGTACCCTTCCCGGTGTGCGCTGGGCCTCAGGGCGCCCTCAGCGCCCTCAGGCGGCCAGCACCACGGCGGCCTCCCCCGTGTAGACGCGGAAGGTGAGGGACTCCTGGAGGTAGAGCCGCACGGTGTCGGCGTCGTGGGAGAGGTAGCCGACGGAGACGTCCTGGCCGAGGAAGAGTTCGAAGTCGCCGCCCCGGGTGGAGAGGAGGAGGGCGCCCTCGATGGCGGGGGCCCAGATGATGTCCCCGTCGAGGAGGCGGGCGAGGTGGTTGTGGACGGGGTAGCCGTGGTCGCTGGTCTCGTTGACGGCGGTGAAGGTGTCCGCGCCGAGCAGGAGCGAGTAGGGGCCGCCGACGCCGGCCAGGCGCAGCGCGGTGAGGGCGCGGCTGACGGCCTCGGGGTACTCGCGGACGTCCTCGGGGAGCCGGACCGGCGGGTTGGTGGAGCCGGCCCGGATGCCCTCGATGGCGGCGGCGCGGTAGCCCTCGAAGACGGCGCGGTCCTCGGCGAGGGCGATGGTGCGGGCGGCGTCCTTCACCGGCTGCCAGTCGGAGTCGCGGGAGCCGCGCTCGACGTCGTCGACGGCCTCGCGGCGGACGGTGAAGGGGACGCGCAGTTCGACCACCGGCTGGGCGGCGCGGGCGTGGGCCTGGACGCCGTCGGCGGGCGGTTCGATGCCGGTCAGGTGGCCGGTGCCGACGGCGGCGAGGGTGGAGCCGTCGGGGCCGTTCAGGTCGACCACGCGGCGGCCGGCGATGTGGAGCTTGAAGGTCTGGCGGGCCTCCTCCTCGATCTCCGCCCAGGCTGCGGCGGAGACGGGGGCGAGGTCGCGGTGCAGGTTGTTCATGGTGCGGGTCCTTGTCGGGAGGTCCGGTTCAGGGCGTGCCGCGCAGGCTGCCGATGCCGAGCGAGCCGGTCGCGGGGGGAGCACTCGGCGCGAGGGGAGCACTCGGCGCGGACGGAGCGGGCGGCGCCGACCGCACCGGGGGCGCCGACGGCGCGGGCGGCGGGGCGTCGAGGAAGTCGGCGGTCGGGACGAAGAACAGCGAGCCGGTGACGGCGGTGGAGAAGTCGAGCAGCCGGTCGGTGGTACCGGGCGGGCGGCCCACGAACATGTTGCGCAGCATCTCCTCGGTCACCTCCGGATCGCGCGCGTAGCCGATGAAGTAGGTGCCGAACTCGCCGCCGCGGTCGAACGAGCCGAAGGCCATGTTGTAGCGGACGATCTGCCGCTGCTCGCCGCCAGGCCCGGTCACGGTGCTGAGCGCGACGTGCGAGTCGGCCGGTTTGGCGTCGTCGTCGAACTCGATGTCGGTGAGCTTGGTGCGGCCGACCGCCCGTTCCTGGTCCTCGACGCTCAGCGCGTTCCAGGCGTCCAGGTCGTGCAGGTACTTCTGGACGATGACGTAGCTGCCGCCGGTGAAGGCCTGGTCCTCGGCGCCGACCACGGCGGCGGTCTCGGCGGCCCGGCCCTCGGGGTTCTCGGTGCCGTCGACGAAGCCGAGCAGGTCCCGGTCGTCGAAGTACTTGAAGCCCTGGACGGAGTCCACCACGGTGGCCGCCCCGGCCAGCCGGCCGGTGAGCCGGCCGGCCAGCTCGAAGCAGAGGTCCATCCGGGCGGCCCGCAGGTGCAGCAGCAGGTCGCCGGGGGTGGCCGGGGCCCGGTGGCGGGTGCCGGCCACCTCCCGGAAGGGGTGCAGGCCAGCCGGCCTGGGGCCGTCGAAGAGGCGGTCCCAGGCGTCCGAGCCGATGCCGGTGACGCAGGTGAGGCCGCCCTCGGGGGCCCGGAAGCCGACCGCGCGGCGCAGCCCGGCGAGGTCGGGCAGCAGGTCGCGGACGGCGTCCTCGCCGCCGGGCTCGACGGTGAGGACCAGGAAGACCGCCGCGCTGGTCAGCGGGGAGAGCACGGCTTGCGGTTCGGCCTGCATGGCGAGGGTTCCTCCACGGTGGCGCGGGAGGCCGGGCGGCGTCCCGCTCATGGCCGGTGGTCAGCGTGCCGCGGCTGCCGCCGACCGGGCGGGCCGACGGCGTGACGGACCAGCGGCGTGACGGATCAGCGGACATCTGATCATGCGTACGATTACACCCCATAGCGGACCATTCGGCGCGGGCGGCACTCCCCCGAACGGCCCTCCCGGACGCACCGTCCGCCGAGGCCGTTCGGGGGCGCCCGCGGCCGGTGGGCACGCGGAAGGGGCGGACGCGCCGTCACGCGCCCGCCCCTTCCACCCCGGCTGTCAGCCGCGCAGGGCCGCCAGCTGCTCGGCGAACGGCACCACCTGTTCGGGCAGCGCCGGCGCCGCCGGGCCGCGGCCGGCCAGCAGGGCCGCCAGGTCGCCCGCCGCGCGGTCGATCCGGCCCGGGAGGCCGTCGGTGAGCCCGTCCCCCGCCGCGCCCCAGTCGTCGGTGGCCGCGTAGACGGCGGTCGGCACCACCACCGCACGCAGGTAGCTGAACAGTGGCCGGACGGCGTGCTCCAGGGCGAGCGAGTGCCGGGGCGTGCCGCCGGTGGCGGCGATCAGCACCGGCTTGCCGGTGAGCGCGTCGTGGTCGACCAGGTCGAAGAAGGACTTGAACAGGCCGCTGTAGGAGGCGGTGAAGATCGGCGTCACCGCGATCACCGCGTCCGCCCCGATCACCGCGTCGATCGCCCGGCGCAGTGCCGCGCCGGGGAAGCCGGTGACGAAGTGGTGGGCGATCTCCGTTGCCAGGTCACGCAGTTCGACCACCGTGACGTCCATCTTCCGCCCGCCATCGGAAAGTTGACGGACCGTCGACTCAAAGAGGCGGTCGGCCAGCAGCCGGGTCGAGGACGGCTTGCTCAGCCCGGCACTCACCACCACCAGCCGGTACGCGGTCACTTGGCCACCTCCATGGTCTCCCCGCCGACGGACTTCCCACCGACGGACTTCCCACCGAGGGACTTCCCACCGAGGGACTCCTCGTTGCGGGCCGCGACCCGCGCGGCGTGCGTCGGCCCGTCCGGCACCGCGGCCGGGCGGTTCCTGGCGAACTCCTCGCGCAGCACCGGCACGACCTCCTCGCCGAGCAGGTCCAGCTGCTCCAGCACGGTCTTCAGCGGCAGGCCGGCGTGGTCCATCAGGAACAGCTGGCGCTGGTAGTCGCCGAAGGACTCGCGGAAGGCCAGCGTCTTCTCGATGACCTCCTGCGGGCTGCCCACGGTCAGCGGGGTCTGCTCGGTGAACTCCTCCAGCGAGGGCCCGTGCCCGTACACCGGCGCGTTGTCGAAGTACGGGCGGAACTCCCGCACCGCGTCCTGCGAGTTGCGCCGCATGAACACCTGCCCGCCGAGGCCGACGTACGCCTGCTCGGGCGTGCCGTGGCCGTAGTGGGCGTAGCGCTCGCGGTAGAGCTCGATCAGCTTCTGGAAGTGCTCCTTGGGCCAGAAGATGTTGTTCGCGAAGAAGCCGTCCCCGTAGTAGGCGGCCTGTTCGGCTATTGGAAAACAGGAGATGGAAGCCTCTGTTGATGCCTATGCTGCCGTGGCATGAGCAACGTGATCCCCCTGCCACGATCCGAATCCCTGGCCCGGCCGCTCCGCGCTGCCCTCTATGGCCGGGCTTCGAGGGACCGCCACAAGCAAGGCCGGTCGATCAAGGACCAGTTCACTGTCGGAGAGATGGAGTGCGCCGACCGTGGGTGGCAGATTGTCGATCGGTATGAGGACCGGGACCGCTCGGCGACACGGCGGGCAACGAAGGTCCGGGAGCGCTTCGAGGAATTGATCTCGGACGCTGAGGCCGGCAAGTTCGATGTCATCGTCTACGCCGAACGCTCCCGCATCTCCCGCAACCTGGGCGTCTCGGTTGCCTTGCGCGATCTGTGTCACCGCACCGGCGTTCTCCTGTGCTACGACGGCCGCGTCTACGACATGCGGCGGCCAGCGGACTTCAAGGAGTTCACCCGGGACTCCGTCCAGTCCGAAGAGGAAGGCGAGTCGATCATTGGGCGGAACGAGCGAACCGCCCGACTCACGGCCCGACGTGGAGGCATGTGGGGGTGGGTTCCGTTCGGCTACAAGCGCGTCTACGACCCCGAAACGGGTGAGCTCGTAGACCAAGTGCCGCACCCCGTCGAAGGGCCGGTGGTGGTCGAGCTCTTCGCCGATGCCGCCGAAAGGAAGAACATCAAGTCCCTGCTCTCACTCGTGCGTCCGTTTCGTCCGGACATCACCGAGACCGGCATCCGTGCGATTCTCCGCAACAAGGCGTACATCGGCATTCGTGTCCACAAGGGCGACGAGTACAAGGCCGCCTGGAAGGCCCTCGTCGACGAGGCCGTCTTCTGGCGCGTGCAGCAGATGCTCGATGATCCCGATCGGCGCAAGGCTCACACGACCGGCCTTCTGCACCTGCTCACCGGGGATGCTCTGTGCTCCGTCTGCAGGTCGAGTGGCAACGCCAAGCAGGGTCGGCTCAGGCCTCGCGGGGAGCGGGCGAAGTACCGGGTCAAGCCCGGGTACGAGTGCAATCTGGGGCATGTCTCGATCATGGAGCAGAAGTTGGACGCCTTCGTTGAAGAGGCTGTCCTCGCCTGGATCTGCTCCGACGAGGCCCGCGCAGCCCTTCAGGGGACACCCGACGATGGAGAGGCGGAGCGTGAGCGGGAGCGCGCGCAGGTCATGGCTCGCCAGCTGGCGGAGGCCCGCAGGCAGGCCACCGAGTTTGATCCGTCGACAGGATTGCCCAGGTTGTCGGTCGCTTCGCTTGCAGATCTTGAGCAGCGGCTCATCCCGATGATTCAGGCGGCGGAAAGACGGGTTCGCGAGTTGATCTCCGCGGGTGACCCTGTACTGGACCGGCTGCTCGCGGTCACTCCGGACGAGGTCGACGAGATCTGGAACCATGAGCTCGATCTGGCTCAGCGCCGCCATGTCCTGCGGGAGATCGTGCGGGTGGAGCTCAGGCCGGCTCCGAATCGGAGCAGGTATCAAGAGATGGGTCAGCGGGTCGGGCTGATCTTCGCTGGCGAGCCGGGCTTCACCGAGTGGCCGGACATCCCTGCCGAGGGAGGTCAGCAGCCCTGCTCGTCCGTGGTTGCCGGGGCTTGAGGGCGCCACGCGGCCAGCGAGATGACCTCCGCTTCGTCCGGTGCGGTCTCAGGAGCCACTCGGCCGCCCAGGGCGTCAAGGGCTCCCTCCACGTAACCGTCGGCCTTGGCCCGAAGGCAGTCGCTGCGGTGCTGCTTCTCCAGATCCGCGAGGCGTCCGGCCAGTTCGGAGTCCATGGTCGTACGCAGCCTCTCCCGCTGGCCGGAGAGTGTCGCGAAGGCGGCGTCGTACTGAGCCTTGGTGGCCGCCAGCTCTTCGCCTTGGGCCGCGAGTTGGGAGAGTCTGCGGTCGACCACGGCGAGGCAGGCGAGACCAGACAACGCAGCCCCGGTCAGGATGCCCGCGAGCGCCGGCTCGGTCCGGGTGGCCAAGAGCAGCAGTCCGGCGATGCCTACTGCTGCCGCTATGACATTCAAGCGCCCTGCCTTGATGGCCATTCGTTCCCCCCGCTCAGCCGCTGGCGGCGTGGCCTCCGCCCTCCCGTCCGCTGGCAGAGCGGCGGGTGAGGGCTCGGAGTCGTTCGAGGGAGTCCCGGACGTACTCGCGGTCGGCCTCGTCGGTTACACCCCACTGATCTGCTAGCGCATCAGCAGTGATGGGCTTTGATGCTACTGGCGGGCTTGGCACATGCGCGAGCGCCTCGGCGGGGATTGTTCCGCTTTCCACAAGCAGTTCGAGGTAAGGGCGCCCTAGTGCCTCGGCGAGAGGCCAGAGGGCGGCCGGCTTGGGCAGGCGCCCACCGTTGAGGATTCGCGCCAGCACGTCCGTCCCCATGTCGGCAGCGCGCGCCAAGCGCGACTGCTCGCCATAGGCGTCGAGGTCGTAGCCGGCAGCAGGTGCGTACCGGCGGACATAGGCGGCGAGCGCCGCGGGTCCTGCGTCCATGAAGGGAGCCCCGTTCGACATGAGGCGGAGGGTAGCGCCACAAAGGGTTGCTGTCAGCTGACAACAGTACCGGTCGGGCCATGAGTCCTCATGCACACATCCAGGACATCTCGACCACAGACACCCCGGCCGTTCGCGCTTCCGGGGAGGAACTTCCCCCAACTGCTGTCAATGCGCAGCAACTAGGGCTATGGTTGCTGTCAGAGCGCAGCGAACAGCAGGGCGACGCCGAGGAGGTGACCCGTGCCCAGCACCGACAGCGCCGAATTCGACTTCAACGTCATTGCTTTCCGCAGCACAGCCGATGCCGTCGGCGACACCAGTACCAGCCGAATCGCCGTACGGACCGGCCTCAACCGAGGCCTTGTCGCCCGGCTCCGCAACGGCAGCCGCCAACCCAACCTGCGCACCGCGGCCCGCATCGCAGCCGCATACAAGGTCAGTCTCGACGACCTCGTCGTAGGCCTCGACGACCTTGCCGTCGGCGGACAGGCCGCATGACCCGGGCCGAACGCCTCGCGATTCTCGGCGCAGCGACTGTGGCCGAAATTCACCACCGGGTCGAGGCTGCACCGCCGCCCACACCCGAACTGATTGCCGAGCTGCGGCCGGTCCTCGCACCTGCGCTCCAGCGGGTGCGCGCTCGTCGCACTGCGTCGGAGCAGCAAGTCCTGCCGCTGGCGGCATGACGCAAGCCAGCCCGCTCTGCAGGGCCTTACGGCCGCCCCTCTGGCGCCAACCAGGGACGGCCCCGACCCGCTGATCAACTCCACGAGAACCACGAGAAGGAGGCAGGCCGTGATCGCACAGCCTACCAATATTACGACCCTCACCGACCTCGCCACGGTGGCCGGCGTCGCGGACGTCGTCATCGACGGGGCGCTGCTCTGGGTGTCCCCGGGGCAGACGCCCGCCGGCCGCTACTGGGCCCTGTTCACCCCCGCGCACCTGTTGGCGGGCACGGTTGTTGAGATGAGCGACGGCTCGTTCGACGCGATGATCGGTGCCGGCGCCGCCCACGCCACGACCGCGCAGGACGCGGCCGTCGCGGTTGTGGCCTCGCTGCGGAGCGCCGCATGAGCCCCCAGGTGCTGGCCGAGGTGGCCGACTTGCCGTCGTGGTCCCCACAGACCCGGCAGCTCGTGGCGGAGTATCAGGTGCAGCAGGGCCTGCGGGCGCTGATTGCTCGGGTGCCGAACCCGGGCGTCACGTTGAACGAGGCGACGGTTTCGCCGGATGGTTCCGAGGTGGAGCTGACCGTCCGGTCGGTGCGCGAGCTCAGCAGCTGGTACGAGGTTGTCCCCCGGGCGACCGCGTCGGCCGCAGGGCGGTGCGAGCGGCGGGTCGACGGCCAGTTGTACGCGCTGGGCGGCATGCAGTGGCGGGTGTCGCTGCCTGAGGTGGCGGATCTGCCGGGCGTGCGGGTGACGCTCTGGGCGGAGTCGGGCGAACTCGAAGAGCTGCCGGACACCACTCTGGTTCGGCATCTGTGCCCGTGGGAGGCCCGTCGGCGGGCGATCCGCGAGCGTGAGGCTGCTGCTGCGCGACGGGCGGTGGCGGCGTGAGCGACGGCATGGTGCACGCCCGCATCAACCCGATGTGGATGCACGTGATCCTGCGGGCCCGTGGGGTCCGCTACGAGACGCTCCGCACCCTTGCTGAGGCGTGGAATGGGAACCAGCAGGACGTGATCGATTCCATCGCGGCGCTTGCTGCGGTGGTCGACGAGGGCGGGCCCGCCTGGGACTCCGCGGTGGAGGACGTCGAGGCCGATCTCCAGATGGACGAGGCCGAGGTCGAGTTGACTCACCTGGATGCGACGCGCCTGGCGGACGAGCTGCTCGGGGCTGCGGCGCTGACGATGTCAGCGCGGCGGGAGGCGGCGTTGGTTGCCGAGGTCGTGGACTTCCCGCGTCAGCAGGGCGAGGCGGCGTGATGACCACTACCGTGTCGGCCGGGGTTCAAGCCCCGACCGGCGGGCGGCGCGTCACCCCAACCGCCCGTCTCGTGCTCCCCGCCGACGCCGACCGTGATGCCTGGCTCCTCGCCCGCCGCCGCGGGATCGGTTCCAGCGACATCGCTGCCATGCTCGGCCTGAGCAGGTTCGGCAATGAGCTCTCGATCTACTACGACAAGCGCGGTGAACTCCCTCTGGAATCCGATGACTCTGAGCCTGCGTACTGGGGTCGGGTCGACGAGGAAGGCATCGCTCGCCGCTGGGCCGCCAGCAACCGCTCTGCAGTCCGCCGGGTCGGCTTGGTTGCCAACGTCGACCGTCCGTGGCAGATGTGCACCCTCGACCGGCTCGTCATCAAGTGCCCGATCGAGCCTGGCGCCCAGTGCGCCGTGGAGATCAAGTGTCGCGACAAGATGAAGGCGCCGCTGTTCCGCCGGGGCTGCCCGGACGACGTCCTCGCGCAAACCCTGCACCAGGCTGACACCTGCGGGTTCGGGCACATGCACGTCGCGGTCAGGATCGGTGGGAACGACTATCGGCAGTTCACCGTCCGGGTTGCCGAGCACCAGCAGCTGGTGCTCGACCTACGGGCCGCCGCAGCCGAGTTGTGGCAGCGCATCGTCGATGGCCGGCCGCCCGCCCTTGGCTTGGACGCCGACCCCGACCCGCTGATCGATCTGTACCGCACGCTGCACCAGGAGCGGTCCGGCGTGGTCCACATCGACCGCGACGCGGACGCCCAGGACGCACTCGCCGACTACCTCGGCGCTGTGGCCGACAAGGCCGCCGCCGAGAGGCATCGCAAGCAGGCGCAGGCCCGCCTGTACGCCGCTCTCGGCGGAACCGAGATGGCGATCATGGGCGACCGGCCCGCCTATTCGATCGACCGCAGGTCCAAGCAGCACATCGACCTCGCTCGGCTTGCCGAACGCTGGCCGGAGGCGTACGCGGACTGCGTCGAGGACCGGCCGTACGACCAGATCAGCATTCCCGACGGCGTTCGGAAGAGGTACAGCGCATGACCCAGCCCACACTCGCCGAGCGGGCCGCCACGAAGGCTGGACGCGCCGAGCCCACCCCCGTGCCGATCCCGTCCGCCGCCGACAACGAACAGACCGCACCACTGCCCGACATGAGCCAGTACGACCTCGGCAACGACGACCCGGAAATGATCCCGGTCCACCTCGCATGGCTTCGCGTTCGCCGGGACATCCGCGCCATCGGCAAGGGCGAGCTGTACAACCAGTCCGGCACCCGCTTCAACTTCCGTGGCGTCGACACCGTCGTCAACGTCTTCGGACCGGTCACCCTCAAGCACGGGATCAACGTCATCCCGCTCACCGTCGAGGCCGAGTACGGAGAGAAGAACACCAAGTCCGGCAGCAAGATGCGCGAGTGCACCGTGCTGACCACGTGGCAGATCATGGGCCCGATGGGCGACAGCTTCACTGTCCAGACCCGCGGCGAGGCCCTCGATACCGCTGACAAGTCGACCACCAAGTCCCAAAGCGTCGCCTTGCGGACCCTGTTGCTGACGCTCGGCCTGACGCCCACCAGCGACCCAGACCCGGATAGCTCGTACATCGAGCGAGGAGAGGCTCCGGTCCGACCCGCCGGTTCCTATCTGGACGAGATCACCGATCCGACGACGAGCATCGGCCGGCTCCGGCAGATCCATCACGAGCTGCAGCAGAGCCGCCAGGCCAACGCCCTGGTGACGAACGAGGTCGGCGACGAGGAAGCCATCGGCGTGATGGTCGTCCGGATCGGCAAGGAGCGCGCCGCCACCTGAGTTGCTCGGAGGGGCCGCGCCCGCCGACAGCGAGCGCAGCCCCTCCGCCCATCATCGCCTATCTCCGAAAGGAGGAACCCGTGGACTTCACAGCCGTTCGCAAGGCCGGCTTCGACACCGAGACCACCGGCCCCGACCCCGAAACCGCCCGGATCGTCACGGCAGCCGTCGTCGCCCACGGCGGCGGTCACGCCGACCGCGTGCTGACGTGGCTCATCAACCCGGGCGTGCCCATCCCTCCTGAGGCCACCGCGATCCACGGCGTCGACGACGCCACGGCGCAGGCCAAGGGCCGGCAGTCGAAGAAGGCGCTGGAGAAGATCGCCGGAACGCTGGCCTCGGCCCTGCGATTCGGGATGCCGGTCGTCGCATTCAATCTGGCCTTCGACTGGACCGTCCTGGACCGGGAGTTGCTCCGCCACGGCCTCGCCACGATGGACCAGCGTGTCAGCGGCGTGCCGGCCCTGGTGGACCCGCACGTCATCGACAAGCAGGTCATCCCCCGGCGCCGCGGATCCGGGATGCGCAAACTCCAGCCGACCGCCACGGTGTACGGCGTGGTGCTGGAGGACTGGCACACGGCCGAGGCGGACGCGGTAGCTGCGCTTCGGATTGCGGAGGCGCAGTTCGCGAGGTTTCCCCAGCTCAACAGTCTGGTGCCAGCGGAACTGTTCCGGGCGCAGCAGGCGTGGCGGGCCGAGCAGCAGGCCGGCTTGCAGGAGTGGTTTCGCACGAGGGCGACGCCGGAGCAGGGTGGCGCGCCGGACAAGGTCATCGACGGGGCGTGGCCGCTTCTCTCGACGACCGCGGGGGTGGCGTCGTGAGCAGGAAGCAGCGCCCCCGCGACAAGGACGTGCTCTCCCCGCTGCAGTCGGCTGTCCTTCTCGGACATGCCCGGGGTGAGCAGCCCTCTCAGATCGCCGACCATCTGCAGATCGGCGTGCGCGATGTCCGGCTCCACCTGCGGGCCGTCCTCGTCGCCCTGAAGGCGGCGAACACCACCCACGCGGTCGGTGTCGCCTGTGCCCTCGGCCTGCTCAGTTCCAGCGACATCCTCGAAGGGGAGCGCCATGTTCGGTAGATCCAGACGCCGTATCGCCGAGCAGGCTGAGCGCATCGCCTGGCTGGAGAGCCGGGTTCGGCAGCTCAACCTGGCGGTCGGTGCTACGCGCAGCGAGGCGGCTATCAGCTTCGACCGCTCTGAGCGCTTCGCCGACGACGTCACCGCAGCCAAGAAGAAGCTGACTGCGGCACAGTTCGAAAACGCCATCCTCGCGTTCCGCAGCGAGGACTGGGCCAGCACTGCCGTCGACCACGCCGAGCGCCTCGGCCGGGCCCTGCGAGGCTGCGCCCGCTACCGGGCCGAGAACCGGCGGCTTGTCCGCGAACTCCGCTTGGCACGCCGTGACTTCGCCGAGCGGCAGATCGCCCTCGAAGACCGGCTGCGCGACCTCCAGGCCGTCAACGAGAGCCACTACAAGGCCTCCGCCGACGCCACCGCGGCGCTGGCCAGTCCACTCGCCGCGTGACCTCAGCCGTCGGCCTGGCGCTGCTGTGGTGCACCCACACCGGGGTCGGCGCCATACAGACCTACCGCCACCTCACCCAGAAACGATCCGTGCTCACCCGATACGCGTTCGCGCTGGCCCTGCTGGCCGGCACCGCCCTCGCCCTCATCACGTTCGCCATCACCGGATGGAGCCCCCGAGATGACTAGTCTCCTCCTCGTCGAACCTGTCCTCACAATCACCGTCCTCGGCCACCGGCCGGCCCCGCAGGGCAGCAAGCGGCATGTCGGCCGCGGCCGCCTGGTCGAGCAGTCCCTGCGCGTCAAGCCCTGGCGACAGGCCGTCCACGACGCCGCCGAGGCTGCCGTGAAGAGCGCGAACCGTGCGCCCCTCGACGGGCCGCTGAGTATCGAGGTCGCGCTCACCGTCCGCAAGCCCGCCTCCGCCCCCAAGACCCGCATCACCTGGCCAACCACCCGGGACAGCGGCGACATCGACAAACTGCTGCGCTCCACCTTCGACTCGCTCACCACCGCCGGCGCGATCGCCGACGACTCCCGCATCGTCGAAGTCGTCGCCCGCAAGATGCACCCCGGCGAAGGCGTCGACGCCCTGGACCAGCCCGGCGCAGTCATCCGGCTCTGGCAGCTCGGAGAGCAGCGATGAGCTGGTGGGAGCAGGCGACCTGTCTCGCCGAGAACGCGGCCAATGACCTGTTCTATCCGAAGTCCTACAGCAGTTCTGAGGGCCTCGCGCAAATCGACGAGGCACTCGGTTACTGCTCCCGCTGCCCTGTACGGGACCGCTGCCTGGCTGAGGAACTCGCCAAGGAGGGCACTATCAGCGAGAAGTACCGGTACGGCGTCCGAGGTGGCAAGACCCCCGCCGAGCGGGCGGCGTTGAGCAAGAGCCTTCTCACTCCCGCCGCATGACCACGGCGGCCTGGGACAACCGGTCCCACCGGGTATTCCAGGCCGAGCCCTGCAAGTACTGCGGCGGCCTCTGCATCTACGCGACGAAAGGCCGCCGTCCCGCTCACGGGATCTGCGCCTAACGGACCCGGGAACACCCCCCTCACCTAGAACAGGAGAACCCTCCGATGACCCTCCAAAAGCGGTCCTGCGAAGGCTGCGGGAGGCCTGCGCTCGCGCGCGGGATGTGCAAGACGCGCTACGTCGCGTGGCGCAGGCGGACTCCTCCAGCTGAGCGATCCCCGATCACTCCCGAGACCCGATTCTGGTCGAAGGTGGACCGCGACGGGCCTATCCCTATCCACCTGCCGCGGCTCGGCAACTGCTGGATCTGGATTGGAGCGACGAACTACTGGGGCTACGGCAAGCTCCGCGTGGATAAGCGCGACTACATCGCGCACCGGTGGTCCTACGAGATGGCGAACGGCTCGATTCCGGCTGGGTTCTTCGTCCTCCACCGGTGCGACCACCCAGGCTGCGTCCGGCCGAGCCATCTACGGCTCGGAACAGCGCGAGACAACACGCAAGACATGCACGGCAAAGGCCGTGCAGCCAATCTTGGCCCGCTTGGCATGGCCAACTCCCACGCCAAGTTGACCGACGAAGAGGTCATCGCAATCCGTGTCCGGTTCGAAGCCGGCGAGCTCATATCCGCCCTTGCCCTCGAACACGGGGTCAACCGATCCACCATCAGCCAGATCGTCAACGGCCGCCGCTGGAAGCACCTAGGCGGCCCGACCCGAAAGCCCGGCCAGCTTGGCCGACGCCCCCGGAAGGAAGCAGCATGACCGGCCAGACCGTCATCACCCTCGTTGGAAACCTAGTCGACGATCCGGAACTGCGGTTTACGCCTGCGGGGGCCGCTGTGGCGAAGTTCCGGCTCGCCTCAACGCCGCGCAGGTTCGATCGAAACACCAACACCTGGGTGGATGAGGAGCCCCTCTTCCTCACATGCAACGTCTGGCGGCAGCCGGCGGAGAACGCCGCCGAGTCCCTGACCAAGGGCATGCGCGTGATCGTGCAGGGCCGGTTGCTGCAGCGCTCGTACGAGACCAAGCAGGGCGAGAAGCGCACGGTCTTCGAGGTCGACGTCGAGGAGGTCGGCCCGTCCCTTCGCACCGCCACAGCGAAGGTGACTCGGGCGAACCGAGGGCAGGGCGGGGCGCAGCAGCCGGGTCGGGTCGACGACCCGTGGGCTCAGTCGAAGCCGGCCGTGCAGACCGGCTGGGGAGCGCCACAGGGCCAGGCCGAAGCCCCCTTCTGATCCTGTCTGCTCATCTCAAAGGACTCATGACCTCATGGCACGGATTCGCACGATCAAGCCGGACTTCTTCACGTCGCTCACCGTCGCCGACCTGCCGCTCTCCGCGCGGCTGACGTTCATCGGCTTGTGGTGCTACGTCGATGACAACGGCGTCGGCATTGACGAGGCCCGCCTCATTCGCGCCTCCGTGTGGCCGCTGGATGAGTCTCCGGGCATTCTCCAGAGGACTCGGGACGACCTCCGGAGTCTTCAGGAAGCTCTCCTCGTCACTCGGTACACCGTCTCCGGGAGGCCATTCCTGGCTATCCGGAGCTGGTCCGAGCACCAGAAGATCTCCCATCCGGGCAGGCCGCGCTATCCGGGCCCCGGCGAGGCCGATCATCCCACCGACACCCCTCCTGGCCAGGCACAACTCGTTCCTCCGAACGGCCTCCAGAGTCTTCCGGAAAGCCTCCTGAGCGTTCCGGAGACCTTCGCCCCTGAGCAGGGAGTAGGGAACAGGGATAGAGGGAAGCGCGCGAGCACGCCGAGCGAATGCAAAGCACGTACCAGCACCAGCGCGCCCGACCACCTCGTCGTCACCGATGCCATGCGCGCCTGGGCCACCCGCAAAGGCATCACCGCCGCCCGTCTCGACACCGAGACCGAGCGCTTCCTCGACCACCACCGCGCCAAGGGATCCACCTTCAAGGACTGGATTGCCGCCTGGCGCACGTGGATGAGCCGCGTTCCAGACTTCACGCCACGCGCGGCCACCGGCACCCACGGCAACTCCTGGACCGACCCCACCGAACAAGGCGTCTTCTGATGAGCGGCGATACCGAGACCGACCTCACCCGAGCCGAACCCAACGACCTGGCCGCCGAGCAGGCCTTCCTCGGCGCCATCGCGCTCAGCCGCGATGCCCGCCGTGCCCTGAGGGACACCACCGTCACCGCCGAGGACTACTACCGTCCCGCCCACGCCCTCATGCACCGGGCGATCACGGCGATCGCCGAGACCAGTGACCCCATCGACCCGATCACCATCGTCGCCGCCCTCGAAGCCCGCGGCGACCTCGCCCGATGCGGTGGCCGCGACTACATCAACACCTGCATAGACGCCGCCCAACACGGGCCCAGCCTCGACTGGCTCAACCACCGCCTTCGGAGCCTCGCCCTGCGCCGTGCTCTCGTTCACGCCGGCGCCGAGATCCGCGAACTCGGGTTTGCTGCTGACGGCGAGCCCAGCGAGCTTGCCGAACACGCAGTCACCCGGCTGCGGGAAGTCCGCGACGCCGGCCGGGCGGCCGAGGACTCCCCCGTCCAGGACATCCACGACTTCCTTGCCGGGGACGACCCCGGCTACGACTGGGCGCTGCCCGGCTACCTGGAGCACACCGACCGCATCGTGTGGACCGCGGGCGAGGGTGGAGGCAAGTCCTTCCTCCAGCGCCAGCTCGGCGTCACCGCGTCCGCCGGCCTGCTGCCGTTCGGGGACACCAACCCGCTGGGCCCGCAAAAGGCACTGATCTTGGACTGCGAGAACTCGGTGCGCCAGTCCCGGCGGCACTACCGGGGCCTGATCCAGGTTGCCGAGCGCATGGGCGCTCCCGTCAAGCGGGGGCAACTGCACATCGACCTTCGCCCGGAGGGTGTTGACCTGTCTCGTGGGGACGGCAGGGCCTGGCTGATGCGCCGCGTCGAGGCTGTCATGCCGGACCTGCTGATCGTCGGCCCGATCTACCGACTGCACAACGGTGACGCCAACTCGGAGGAACTCGCCCGCAAGGTCACCGTCGTCCTCGACGAGGCCCGTGCCACCGCCGGCTGCGCCCTGTCGATGGAGGCCCACTCCCCGCAGGGCGGACCGATGGGGCCGCGCGCCCTGCGTCCCGTCGGCAGTTCCCTGTGGCTGCGCTGGCCCGAGTTCGGCCTCGGCCTGCGCCCCGTCGAGGACGCCCGCTCCGCACAGGACGACCGCGCCCGCCGGGTCCTGCCCTGGCGCGGTGCGCGCGACGAACGCGCATGGCCCCGATTCGTCTGCCAAGGCGCAGCGGGCGGCTGGCCGTGGCGCACCTACAAGCCCGTCGACGCGGACCCGTTCACCGGCCACTCCCCCACTGGGGCGCTCTCGTGACGTTGATCGAGCACTGCCCGGCCTGCCTGTCCCGTGCCCGGATCGTCCAGGAGCACGACGACGGCGTCCACACGAGCACCGTGTGGCGCTGTTCCAGCTGTTTCCAGCAGTGGGAGACGGAGTACCTGACGGAGGCGTACGCGGGCGACGGGTCCGACGAGCTTCGTGACTGTTGAGCCGTCGGTTGGACGGTCATGACGTTGCTGTCTCTGAGGGTTCGGCAGCGGCTTCGAACCACTCAAAGACCTTCAAGGCCCATCAGGGCCCTCGCAATGCCCGCTTCGGGCAATGACTCCAACCCATCCCTACCGGGCCCTTCTTGGCCCCTTCTCGCCCCGATTTGAGGCCATCATGGCGAACAGTGCCACTGCGACTCCGAAGCCGGCGCCCCGATCGACCACCTCTCCGCCGTCCGCAACCTACCTCGCGAAGCTCCTCGATACCGCGGAGCGCCGGTTCCTGACCCCGACGGAGGCTGCCGAACTTCGCCGGGGCGTGGAGCACCTGACGCACTGCCTGGCGAACGCCGGGGCGCAGCTGCGCCAGTCGATCCGGGATGCGGAGCGGGTGCAGGAGGAGCACGCCGCCGAGCTGCGGGTTCTCCGGACTCCGGGGCTCGGGGTGGGGTGCCGGCGGTGCGGGGCCGCGGTCGGCGTGTGGTGTCGGCCGGTGGACGGCGCCGTCGCGCCGAGGACTCTGCACGTGGTGCGCCTGGCGGATGCGGAGGTGCGGTCGTGAACACGTCTCGGATCCTGGTGACCGGCTCACGGGCTTGGTCGGATCGGGCCCGCTTGGAGTGGGCGCTGGGTGCTGCCCTGGTGTTCCGGCCGATCGTGATCGTGCACGGGGCCTGCCCTACAGGTGCGGACGCTATGGCGGCGGCATGGGCGCGGCGGGCTGGCGTGGAGGTGGAGGCGTGGCCGGCTGATTGGTCGCGGCACGGTCGGGCTGCTGGTCCTCGGCGGAATCAGGCGATGGTCAACGCAGGTGCGCGGCACTGCCTGGCGTTCGTGTTGCCGAGTTCTCGCGGGACCGAGGACTGCGTGCGGCGCGCGGAGGCGGCCGGCATCCCGGTGAAGCGGTTCGAGGAGACCCGGTGAGCGCCGACAGCCTGGATCGGTTCTACGACGCGCCGGCCTCGGCGCTCGCTCGGCTGGTTGGGGGTCCGTACGACGGTCGCGAGCAGTCGTTCCCGCAGGCTCTGCTGAACGACGTTAGCCCGCGGCTGTTCCTCGTGGCGCCGTCGGAGGGCAGTTGTCGGTGGCCGATTGGGGATCGCCACCGAGGTTCCTGGAGCGGGTGGTGTACGAGGCCCTGCGGGATGAAGCCGGGTTCGTGTCGCGTGACGACGAAGGCCGTGTGCGGTTCGACTTCTGGGGTCGGCGATGAGTGGCCGGGGCGAACCGTCGTGGTTGATGGTCGCGTACGGGCAGCACGAAGGGCCGCGCGGCGCAGCGGGCCGGCGGCTTGCGGGGTGGGGCGGGTCAGTTCGCGGGTTCGGCCTGCCGGGCTGCGGTGCGGTTCTTGTAGCTGGGGTCGGGCTCGATGCCGTTCTTGCGGGCGAAGGAGCGCACGTAGGCGGGCGTCCAGGGTGATGCCGCAGCAATCTTGGTCGGCTTGGCCTTCGGCTGGCGAAGGGCTTCGAGGATGGCCTTCTCCAGGGCGTCGCGGGCCTCGGTGAATCGCCTGGTGGCTACGGCGACGGCTTCGACGTGTGGGTCTTCGTTGGCTGTCATGGGTCAAGAGTATCGCTGGCGTGTAGCGCTGCGATAGAGCGCATTTATTTATCGCTACATACTTGCGATCATGGAAGGCATCCGCCTAATCTATGGATACAAAGAAGCGCTGCAAAGAAGCGCTCAAGGTCCCTGGGGAAGCCTGTGAACGCCGCCGCCCGCACCGCCCGCCAGATCATCAAGGCCCGCACCCACAACCAGCGCCAGACCTCCCGGGCCCTGCGCAACGGCAGCCCCCTCACCGCGAAGACCGCCCTCATCCAGCGCGGCATGGACCCCGCCACCGCCGACCGCTTCGCCTCCGCCTTCTCGAAGGCCGCCGGCCCCGGCGTCTCGACGGTCACCGTGCTGAAGCTGCGCCGCTCCAAGACCGTCGGCCACCTGGTCGTCCTCCGCTTCCCGGCGAAGGCCTTCACCGCCGACCAGATCGACGCCGCGCTCGCCATCTACCGGCCGAAGAGCAACAAGGCCGCCGCCGACCTGTTCGCCCGCCTGGCGCTGGCCGCCTGACCTCCCCACTCACCCGCCCCACCACGAGGAGACCGCGTTGTTCACCCTGCGATTCCAGACCCCCGGCCACCACTGGTACCGAACCGCCCTGACCCGCGCCGACGTCGAGCGCATGGTCAAGATCGCCCGCCGCGTCCGAGCAGGCAGCCACCCGTCCCGGTACAACGCCTGGCTCACCCACCAGAACACCGACCGCCCCGCCGCCTGAGGAGATTGCCGTGCCCCGCCCCACCTGGACCCTCACCCGGGACAACCTCACCCAGCTCATGGAACTCATCGAACCGTCCAAGCCGCACTACGGGTCCCGCACTCCCGCTGGCCCGTACGACCTCAGCGTCGAAATCGACGGCCTCACCATCTGGGCCCACGGCGATCAGCCCCGAACCTGGGCCCGCTTCGGCGACACCATCACCCACCAACCCGACGGCACCTGGACCGTCCAGCACGCCGTCGAGGAGACCACCCGATGAACCAGCCCCAACCTGAGCCCGTTGCCTACGCCGCCGAACTCGACCGAATCCTCGCCTCTGCCGGACTCAGCCCCGACGCGATTGCCCGCATCAACGCCCCACGCCGGGCCGCCGCCCTGACCGTCACGTGCCCGAGCTGCAGCCACCCAGTCACCTACCGAAACGGGCGAATCGCCCGCCACACCCGCTACGGCACGGCCCAGCCCGGACGGCGCACCCCGTGGTGTGCCAGCACCGGTCAGCAGCCGACCACCGCGAAGGACACCCGATGAGCCAGCCCCAGCCCGACGCGCCCCTCGACCTCGACGCCATCCAGGCCCGCACCGAGGACGCCACTCCCGGCCCCTGGTGGGCCGACGACACCGACATCCTTGTCGGCACCCCCGACGACTGCGACCCGAACCCGACCTGGATCGGCGAGAGTGCCAACCCCGGAACCCCCGACGGCGGCCTCACCAACGCCACCTTCATCGCCGCCGCCCGAACCGACGTCGAGCAGCTCCTCACCCGGGTGCGGCAACTGGAGGCCGAGCTGGTCGGCATGACCGACCTCCGCGACCGTGCCATCACCCGCCAGGACCAGCTCCGCGACCGCCTCGACGAGCGCACCAGCGACATCGCCGACCGAGCCCTGGCGAACGCCCAACTCCGGGCTGAGCGCGACCGCTACCGCACCGCCTGGCACTCCGCCCGCACCCGCGCCACCACCACACGCGAGCACCTCGACATCACCGAACTCGGCCGCGACCGCGCCATCGAGGCCGTCGAACAGCTCCAGGCCGAGCTGGCGACCGAGCGCGCCGTCGCCGAGTCCAACCAGCGCGCCGCCAAGCTCCTCGCCGAGGACGTCCAGCGGCTCACCGCCGAGGCCACCCGGAAGGAGCGCGAGATGACGCAGATCCTCACCGAGCGAGATGCCTTCCACGACATGGCCGACCGACTCGCCGCCGCCATCGCCCCCATCGAGGTTATCGGCGAACACTCGTCCGACAACTGCCCCTGGGAGAACGCCCTCGACGCTCCCAACCCGCCCACCGAGCCGACGCTCACCGGCTGGGCCGCCGGCCTCGCAGACGCTGGCCTCACTCCCTACGGCGGAACCCTCACCCTCGACGCCGACGACGCCCCGTTCGTCCGCCTCCACTTCGCCTTCACCCCCGACATGCCCGACCCGTACCGCGAGCAGTTCCTCACCCAGCTCGGCCGGATCATCCTCGACGAACTGTGAGGCCCCGTGCGCGGCCAGGACCGGACCCCTAACGGCCGCGCACGCCCGCAGGCATCCCGAGTGCCACCCGACACCCACAGGCCCCCAGAAGGGCCGCCACGCCCCGGAGGACGACGATGCGTCAGCAGACTCCGTCGAGCCGCCCCGTGCGCGGGCAGCACGAAGGGCCGCGCGGCGTCGGCCGGCGGCTGCGGAAGAGAGCGGGTCAGGCCTTTGTCGGCTCCGGGCGCTTGGGCAGCTCGGCTCCGGGCCGACCGGTGTGCCACTCCATGAACCGCCGGAGCAGGGCAGACCGGTCCGAGCCGACGGCCTGGGCGGACTTCTCGAAGTCGTCCCAGAGCTGCTGCTCGATGCCGCGGAGTCCACGGACGGGGTGCTTGTGCATGTTGGCCATGGCCAGATCATCGCAGGGTGGTTGACCACCTGTCCAGAAGGTGCTTAGCTATGGGTGGTCAACCACCCCTGATCTGCCACGAATGGATGATTGGCAATGACTGAGGACTTTGAGCCCGCTGCCTTCCGCGACTTTCAGGCTGGGGACACCATCCAGTTCTGGACCAATGACAACGGGTACGGCGGCGTAGGCGAGATCTGGCGCACCGGAACCGTCACCAAGGTGACCGCCAAGACGCTCGTCATCGACTGCGAGAGCAACCGGCTCGGCAAGCGGGCCGTCATCCGCCTGGCCGACTGGTCCCGCCGCTGCCCCATGAAGCGCGTGCCATACCGCGTCGAGATCGACCGCTTCGTGCGGACCCCGCGCGGCGGCACCGAGAGGTGCGACGTGATCACCGTCGTCAGCGAATCCGACGGCACCAAGGTGTTCGACAAGTGGCTGCCCTTCGACTCCCACCGGGACCTCATCGCCGAGATCCGGTGCCATGGCTGGGAGGTGCAGGGAGAGCTGTCGGAGGCTGCTGGCCCCAGGTTCCTCATCGGACGTGCCAATCGGATGACGAACTCCACCTGATGCCCGCACCCAACACCCCGGCGGCCGGCACCCACCGGCCGCCACACACACCCACCACGGAGACCACCATGCAGATCACCATCCACGTCCCCGAGGTCCCCTGGGGCGACGACGGCACGGAGCCCGAGTGCACCATGTGCCACGAGCCCATCGTGCTGGAGGACAGCCTCCGCCTTCCCGGCCTGCGCGGCCACGTCCACGCCAACCCGGACCGTCCGTGCCTCATGGCCGCCGTCCGCGACGTCGAATCCCAGGCGGAGCAGGCCTGGCTGTTGATCGGCGAGAGCGTCGCCCGTGCGCCCCACCGGCACAGCGCGGCCACCATCCGCGCCACGGTCCAGAACCTCGGGCGCCTCGCCGCCGGGGGCGGTGCCCGGTGACCGCCACCCCGCCGCCCAGCCTCCGCGAGCGCATCGCCCAGGCAGTGCCGTACTGCCGCGACGGATGCGACTTCTGCGAGCCCACCGACGTGGCCGCCGTCGTGCTGGCCATCGTCCAGCCCGAACTCGACCGCCGCGACGCCGAGATTGAACGGCTCCGTGTCGAACTGGCCACCGCCCGAAACGCCACGCTCGCCGAGGGCGCTGAGCTGATCCTGCGGCGCGCCGAAGAGCAGTACCAGCGCTCGTACAGCGACAACAAGATCTTCGAGTTTAACGGCGGAAAGCGCGCCGCCGACCTCCTCCTCGCCGCCCGCGACACGACCAGCTGAGGACCCGCTGACGCCCGTCAACACCGCCCGTGACCGCGGGCGGTCCAACCGAGGAGCACCGTGCACCGCATCTACCGCGACCCCGCCGGCACCACCTGGATCGAGACCCGCCTGCTCCACGGCGCCAGCAGACTCCAGGAGGCCCGACTGGAGCACGGCACCTGGCTCCGGGACCACACCGGTCACCAGATCGAGATGCCCACCACCGACCTCGCGGCCTGGACCCGCATCACCACCGACGACCGCATCACCCACCTCGAAAGCCTGCTCACCCCCGTCCTTGCCGATCTGCCCGAGCAGCAGGCCACCCCGATCCGCGCCGCGCTCGCCGCCCTGTACGACATTCCGGACGAGTGGCGGGCCGCCCGCCTCAGCGCGCGCCGTACACCCCGCTGATCCGCTCCGGCCTGCCGTCACCCGACGGCAGGCCCAACCACCAACCTCGGAGCGCACCATGACCGACCTGCCCCACACCACCGCCGCCGGCCACCGCCAACTGAAGCGGCTCGCGGACGCCGAGGACGCCGACCAGCACGTCTACGTGTACCGCGACCCGGGTTACCCGAGTCGGCCCGGCGCTGGCATCTCCCGGCCCACCCTCGACCGGCTCCTCGCCGACAAGCTGGTCCGGCTCGACGACTACCAGCCGCTCCGCGGCCGGCCGGTGCTGGTGACCGACCTCGGCCGGTCCGTCCTCGCTGCCGACAGGCCTAACCCCCGGAGTGCACCGTGACCCGCCCGCTCACCCCGCGCGAGCGCGACATCCTCCGCTACACCGCCCAGGACCTCAGCGTGCACACCATCGCCCAGGCCCTCCGCATCACCGAGGCCTCGGTACGCACCACCCGGTCCCGAGCCTGCCGCGCCCTCGGCAACCTCACCCTCGACCAGGCCATCCAGCTCATCAACCAGCCGAACGGAGAACAGCAATGACCGACAAGCCCGGCGCCCAGCTCGCCTACGAGGCGTACGGCACCGTCACCAACTTCCGCAACTACCAGGGCAACCCCATGCCCGCCTGGGCCGATCTCCCCAGCATCATCCGGGCGGCCTGGGCCACCGCGGAGTCCGCCGTCATGGTCGCCACCGTCAGGGATGTCGCGCAGCGGCTCGCCACACTTGGTGAGCCGCTGGACGTGGCCGACGCGAGCGACCCCGAGCAGGTCGCCCGAGCACTGTTCCGACTGCTCGGCCAGGGCGATCAGCAGTGCGTATGTGGAGAACCGTCCAGCCCCGACGTGGTGCACCGCTCCGACGCTCCCTGCCACCTCGACGCCACCGAGTGACAACCCCGTACCTCCTTGCTGTGGCCGGCGCTCTCCTCGGCGCCGGCACCAGCACCGTCCTCATCGCCTGCTACCCACACGGCCGCTCCCAACAACCACCCGAGACGACCGACCCCGTACGCCAGCAGGCCGAGACCAGTGGCCTCATCCCCAGGCAAGGAACGTCAACGTGATCAAGCCCGGCCAGATCTACACCGACTGCGATCCCCGCAGCAGCATCACCATCCGCATCGTCGACTACACCCCCGGCGACGCCCGAGCCCAGGTCGTCGACGCGACCACCGGCAAACGCCAGCGCCAGATCCTCGTCCACACCTTCCATGTCAGCGCCGTCACCAAGGCCGGCAAGCCCCGTCGCACCGGCTACGCGCTCGTCCAGGACACCGAGGAGCCGCAGCCGTGACCATCCACGCCCGCCCCGGGGCCTCCCTCACCGCCGCCGAGATCGAGGCTCTCACTCTCGCCGCTGACGGATACACCAGCGAGCAGACCGCCCGCCGTCTCGGCATCAGCCGTAAATCTGTCCTCGACCGAACTGCCGCCGCGCGCCGCAAGCTCGACGCCCGAAGCACCACCCACGCCGTCGTCCTCGCCCACCGCACCGGCCAACTCAACCTCGACACGGCCACCCACCAGCCCAGGAGCGCCGCATGACCAGCAACGACACCGGAACCATCCACATCGACCTGTGCCCCACCTGCCACCACCCCGCCCACCCGGCCGAGACCTGCGAGCAGGCCGCCCAACCGCAGGCCGAGGTGCAGGCCGCCTACGCCGAGTGCATCGCCCACATCCACCGCGGGCACGTGCAGTCGTAACCAGCCCCAACAACCACCAACCCACCCGAGGAGCCCCGTGACCACCGACCCCATCGACCGTGAACTCGCCATCGTCGCAGCCGAGATCGCCCGCACCGACACCAAAGCCTCGGCCTTGCTTTCCGCCGACAGCCTCCTCGGCGCCGTGCTCGGCTTGATTGTGAACGGCGGCCACGTCCACGCCGCCGCCACGATCACCGCCGCGATCGTGCTCGGCGCCGCCCTTGTGCTCGCCGCGCTCGTCATCCGGCCCCGCCTCAAGAAGACGGACAAGGCCAGCTACCCGCACTACGCCACTCTCAGCGCGCCCGCCCTCGTGGAGGTCCTGGTCGAGGACCGGCGCGCCGAAAAGCTGCTGACTCTCTGCAAGATTGCCGACCACAAGATGAAGTCGCTGCGTTGGGCCACCGACGTCACCATCGCCGCCATCGCCGCCATTTCCCTTGCCGCCACCCTCACCGCGGCCCGCTGAACCAGCCGGACGAAGGGGCGCCCTACGAGCGGCGCCCCACCAACCTGACCCACCCAGACCAGGAGACCGGCACATGCTCCCCGCCCCGCACCTCGACCGCCTCCGCACCCAGCTCCAGCAGACGCCCTAGCTGATCACCCGCAGGTGACCCTGCTGCGGAATGGTGCAGGCCTCGCGCCCGGCCTACTGGCCGGGCGCTTTCGCGTGTTCGATGGGCTGGTCGTCGCCGCGGAGGTTGGCGAGGGCGTCGGCGATGAGCCAGGTGAGGGGTTCGGCGTCGTTGATGGGGATGTGGCCGACGGGCTGCCCGTTGATGATCCATTTGAGGAACGCGCCGGCCCTGGGCTTCGCGGACTGGGACAGGCCGGCGTAGACCCAGCCCTGCTCGCCGCGGGCTTCGGTCTCCAAATTCAGGGAGACCAGTTTGGAACGGTGGGCGCCGCCGCGGGCGCTGAGGCTGGCCTGCTGGTCGGGGACGTCGCAGTGGGCGGGGTCGCACCAGGTGGGGTGGAGCATGGTCATGCGTATCAGGTTAGTCGAATGCATGTTCGATCAATGGTGTACTTGCGGCACGTAAATCGGGCCCCACTAGTGGGGCCCGCTTCAAACACGACGTCCGCCTCAGAGGCTCGGCCAAGGGGCGCTCTGGCCGTTCACCGACTTCCCGTCCACCAGGCGGTCCTCCAGGGTGATGGTCACCTGGCCGCCTTCTCGCAGGCCGTCGAGCTCCCAGTACACCGAGGCGACGGTGTGCTCCTCAAGGGTGCCGTCCGGATCGGGCTGCCAGCCGATGTGGTCGCCGACGCGGGGGACGGCGGGCATGGTGCGGGTGCGTTCGCGGTCGTCGGGGAGGACGAACAGGATCTGGATCACGCGTTCATCTCCCTGGGGCTGGCTTGGTGTGTTGCGCGATGCCGGCGGAGCCCGGCGCTTCCGGGTACGCCGCTGGCGGGGCAGCCGGTCACGCCGCAGGCCTCTCGGACGCCGAGGCGGATGGCCTCTTGGTGCAGGTTCTTGCCGTTGGGGCCGAAGCCGCGGTCGACGAGGCGTTGGGCGACCCGGTCCTGGTGGAAGATCGCGTTGAGGTCGCCTTCGACCTTCTTGTCGTGGCCGACGCGGAAGTAGTTGCCGGGTTTGGCTTCAGATCCGCAGCCGCAGAAGCATGAGCCGTTGGGGGTGGGGATCTCTGGCATTGGTTCTCCGGGTTGGTTGACGTGGCTCCAACCTATCAAGAATGTCTTGAATATCAAGACATGAAGGCCTCTTGTCGGACCCGCCTGCCATGCTGCTCCCATGCCCGAAGCCGACTCCGGCAGCAACGGTCCCGGCCCCCGCCGTGACTGCGGCCAGCACTGGCCCGGCCTGCGCGACACGGTTCCCACTCCCGTGGTGCGCATCCTCGCACCGCAAGGTTGGCCTGGAAGCGCTTTTGGCGGCCGTTCCCCTGGGGCACTGTGGGATGGTCGCCGGCACCTTCCGCGACGGACCGGTCACTCGAAGGAGAGCACTTGAGCCGCACCCAGCACGACCTGCAGACCACCTACGACCCCAACCAGGGGTGGTCCCACTTCGTCCTGTACTCCGAACCCCAGTACGGGATCGCAAGCAGCGGACTCCACGGGTCGGTCTCCTTCGAGCGACCCACGCGACGGGTCAAGGAGTGGCAGGACAGGCTGCAGAAGTGCGAGCCGAACCCGCTGCACACGCTCCTCGTGGAGAGCCGCAAGATTCCCAGCCTGTTCCACCCCTGCGTGTACGAGGACCGGAACAGCCCCTCCGCCGTCGCGCAGGACGGCTGTGTCTGCTTCCAGGCCTCCTACGACCCCGAGTTCGGCCTGCCCGTCGTGGCGGACCACCACCGGACGGTCAGCGGGAACATCGATCACTGGACGTACCGAACGCTGGCCCCCACGGACCTGCGCCCCGGCGACTCCTTCGCGTCGTTCATCATCGACGAAGCCACCAACTTCTGGATCAGGACCACTGCGGGCGTCCTCGTAATCCTGCCCGAAGCCCGCCACGGCGGCTACAGCGTCGGGTACAGCGGCGGAGGCCCCAACGCCCTGGCCTCGTACCTGCGGAAGCTGATCGAGACGGACGGCGAGGACGCGGCACCGCTTGAGCACAGGTTCGACGAAAAGCCGGACCGGAAACTGGTCGCCTGGACGTCGAGCAAGGAGGCGCAGCGGCCACAGGAGCTCACGCTGGACGACCTCCGCCGGATCCAGCGCGGCTGACAGCGGAAGCGCCTTTGGTTGTGTCCCGCCTCGGGTCCCACGAGGCGGGACGCTGTGCTTCTCTGGGAGGATGGCCGCCGTGACAGACGTCTATGACCAGGAATCCGACCGGCCGGCCCCCGCACGGCCCGCCGAGTTGAAGCGGCCGCTGGAGTCCCGGCAGACAGTGTTCCTCGCTGTCGACGCGATCGCCGTGCTGCTCGCGGGTATAGCCATCGGCCGGGTCACCGCATCCAGTTCGTCTGCTCCGTCCTGGCCGTCTTCGGCGTGCGACGGCCCCAACGCGGCGGTCTCACAGTTCATGACCGCGGCGACGAACTCACCGAACGGCAGTTCCGAGGCGCAGCGCAACGGGCGTCTGTTCGCTCAGGTGGTCGTGCAGAACCCGAACTGCTTCACGGCGGATCTTCGGGCCCAGGCTCAGGAGTTGCTGAACACTCTGCACGGCTGAATGGAGGAGGCCAGGTGATGGCCCGGCCTCCGGTTCCAGCACGGCCGCGAACCTCACGTGTACGACGGGAAGCTGACCTGCGCCCGGCGGGCGAGCACTCCCGCCACCTCGGCCCCGCGCGGGGCCGACGCTACCGCGCCCACGAGCCCTCCCGGGCCCACCACATGCACGGACCCGGCCCGCAGGCTTCCGCCGGCGACCTTGGCCCCGTGGACGACCATCACGGCGGTGACGGGCACGCCAAGTTCCTCCTGGACCCGCTGCGCCTCCCACAGGAGCGTCTCGACGCTCTTCTGCCGGTCGTAGCCGCCGCACACGAGCCGGCCGCCCCGACGGCTCACGGCGGCGCCGTTCTTGCCGGACCACTGCTTCGAGTCGATCAGCACGACCTGGCCGGCCGGGCCGACGGCGAGGTGGTCCAGGTTCGCGGCGCTGCCCGGGATCGCGCGGTCGTGGAGGATGGTCCAGCCCTTCGCGGCGAGGGACCGCAGGATCCGCTCGGTGGCTTCTTCGCCGCGGGCTCCGGCCTCCCAGCGTCGGGCGGCATCACTGGCGCTTCCCAGATCGCCGGCCCTCATGGAGACGAAGAGGGCGGCACCGACCACGCCGGGAAGCAGGCCAGCGAGTCCGTAGCCGGGCCAGATGAGGCCTGTGGCGGTGCAGCAGGCGACGACGCTTATGGCGAGGACGAGGGCCCGTTCGCGCACGGTGGTAGCGGGGCGGGTTCCCCGTATGCGGGCGGCTTGTCGGCGGGCGCTGCGGCCGGCCTGGTTGGTCATCGATATCTCCTGCATCGGTGGGGCAAAGTCCTTGGGCTGATTGAGCGTTCATGCCACCGGGGCTTGCGACACTACTTCGCCCCGGCGAACCACGAGCCGTCGGCAGCGGCTCGGGCCAGGCGTCGGAGCCGCCAACCGAGATGGCTGGCGGCTCCAGGGAGGAACGGGTTGAGCCCTTAAACCCGCCGCGGCTACCGCACGGGCGGCTTCTGCAGCTCCAACTCATGGGCGTGGCACAGCACCGGGCCTATCAACCAGCCGACCCGGTGAACAGTCCAGCGGCCATCTGTGAGCGGGCCAGGCGGGACCTCGTCGACGATGTAGCCGGTGCGCCCGACGGTGCGGGGGTCGTCCTTGCAGGACTTGATGAAGACCTTGTCGTTCACGTTGAACATCGCATGCTCCCTCCATCCGACCTGAATGGGTCTCGGGGATAGGCGTACTGGGCCCAGGGCTACTCGTCCCAGGACGCTTCGATCTCGCCGTCGTCGCAGCAGTCATCGAACTGGCCGTCGACTTCCTCGCCGCAGGAGTTGCAGAACCAGTACACCGGCTCACGGTCTTCGTCGGTCACTGCTGCTGCTCCTTGATGTCCTGCCGCGGCGCAAAGTCGAGGGTGGCGTGCCACATGTCGTCCGGGTCGAGGCTGTACTCGACTTCGGCGACCTTGTAGCGGGTCAGGTAGTCGCCTTGCCGGATGCGGGCACCGATCGAACCCCAACCGGAGACCTTGAGCTGCCGGCCTCCGTCAATGGTCCGGGTGATGGCGTAGTCGTTGCCCCAGAAGCGGCGGATGGGGCCACAGTTGTCTGTGGCCAGGATCATCACGGCCCGATCCACTCCGTCTTGTGCTCGGGGCAGTACCAGATGTCCCGGATGGCGCAGTCAAGGTCTTCGAACTGTTCGCCGCTCTTGCCCGCGTAGGCACAGTGATTCTCGGCGATGGGGCAGCTGCAGACGCTGATGCAGCACGGATCTTGGAGGCTGCACTCGTCTTCGATGCACTGCTCGTCGGTGCAGTACAGAGCAGATTCGGCGCTCACTGCCACTCACCCGCCTCGGCGCAGACAGCGTTGATCTCGGCTTCGTAGCAGGCGCTTTCGATCTCGACGACGCGGCAGCCAACCTCGAAGGCCTCCTCCAGGGTGTACCGGTAGGCGTTGGCGCGGCCGATGTCGCTGATGTACTGCCAGCCGTCAGGGTCGGTCCATGCGCGGAGGCCGGTGAAGGCGCCGTCGGTGACGGCCCACTTGTCGCGGTACTGGCTTTCGCCTCGCTGGATGGTGACCTCGCCGTAGCCGCCGACGGTGTTGGTGAGCGGCAGGCGGAACTGGGTGGCATAGCGGAGTACTTCTGCCTTGGTGGTCACAGCTGCTCCTTCGCGGCCGTCTCGTAGCATGCGTAGCAGTCGTCGGGCGTGCCGCTCTCGCACGTGTGCTCGTCGAGCGGGGTGCCGGTGTCGGCATGGAGCCGATAGGTGTCGAGGAGGCCGTCGAGGGCCTGCCACTGCTCGGAGGAACGTGCACATTCATCACGCCGCGCCTTGAGCCACTGCTCGAACTGGTCGCCGCGGCGGGGCAGCGGCTCGGGCTGGTAGCTGGGGCCAGTGTGGGTGATGGCGTCGAGGAGCTGGCGGAACCGACTAGTCACTGCTGCTCCTTGTGCTGCTCGTAGGCGGCGATGATGGCGGGCAGGGCGATGTCGAACGCGACGGTGTCCCAGTTTCCGGCGGTGAAGCCGGAGGCGCAGGAGTCGGGCCACCGGCCGCAGGCGCAGAGGTTCTCGTGGTTCCAGTCGCCGAGGGCCTTGTTGCCGACGTCGGCGAGGTGGTCGAGCAGGTCGGCGGGCAGGTTGGTCATCGGAGCCTCTTGAAGTGCCTCATACCGCGCCCCTCAGCAGAAGTCGGCGTTGAGGAAGGCGTGCGGGCCGTCGCGGTGGTAGCCGACCTGTCCCTTGATCGCGGCTTCGCGGGGGCGCAGCGGCCAGCCCCTGTTGTCTCGGGCCTCGGTCATGACGTTGTCCATCTGCTCGGGGCTGAGGTCGTAGCCGGACTCGGCACGGACGGCGACCCCGGGGCGGCGGATGAACTCGGACCAGGCGGCGTAGGTGGTGAGGCCGAGGTCGGGGTGGGAGCGGAACAGGAAGCGGACGCCGCCAGCGGCCTGGCCGATGTGGAGGCCTTCGCCGTTGGGGTCGCCGCCGGGGAAAGGACCGAAGGCGTAGAAGTTGGTGCTCATCGGGATGCTCCTTGCGGGCTAGGTTGGGGAAGGGCCTTTGACGCTCGCCGGTTGGCCGCGTCAACTCATGGGCGAGTGATTTCCTCCGTGTGCGGGCGCACCTGCCCGACCATCGGATGGCGTACGCACCGCACCGCGACGTCCCCGCAGGCGGGGCAGAAGTTGCAGTACGCACCGGAGGACTTCCCCGGCTTCCCGACCGATCCGGTGATGTACCAGCGGGTTTCGGCACCACAGTTCTCGCACGGGGTGGGCCGGGCGGGGCGTCCCCATCCGCTGCGGGCCACGGCCCGGGCCTGGGCCCAGCGCCCCCAGGTGATGTGCTCTCCCTGATGGGAGGTAGGAAGTCCGGGCAGTGGGGTCGTCGGCGGCGGCGTCCCGGGGAGGGTGGCGGCCAGGTGGAGGCCCTGGGTCCCGGTCACCGGGCACCGCCGGTGGTCTTGTCGGCGGCGGAGCGAAGCGTGTCGACGGCCCAGTCGACGCCGTCGCTGAATTCGGGGCTGCGGTCGGGGTTGCCGAGTTCCAGGACGTCAGCAGCCTGTCGGTAGGCGGTGGCAGTCAGCTCGGCGAGAAGGGCCTTGGCGTCGTCGTTGCCGAGGAGGTCGGTGAGACGCTGGCGGGCGGCGAGCTCGGTCATGGTGGGTCTCCGTGGTGAGTGGTGCACGGCGGGCTGGGGTCAAGCTTGGGGCCTTGCCGCTTGACGGATCATGTCTATTTTTTAGACACCCTCAGCATTGCCCATCGCGGCTCGCTTGTCTAGGAAATAGACGAACCCTTTGAGACCATGGCCCCATGACCACCGAACATTGGCCCCACGCACTCAGGGAGCGCGCCCTCAAGATTCGCGAACAGCTCGACGCCCTCGACGACGAGATCCTCCTCGCCCACGCCAACGGCCTCTCCTGGCGGGAGATCGGAACCGCCGCCGGCATCAACCACGAGAACGCCCGTCAAGCCGCCACCCGGATCGCCAAACGCCCCGCCCGCAAGCCCCTGCCGCCCCTCTCCGGTGCGGGATAGCTGGCCGTTCAGACGCCGCGCCGGCCGTCGTCGTACGCGCTGTACGCGGCCGCGGCCTGGTCGATGTAGCGGCACTGCCAGCCGCACTCGCCGGCGGGCTCATGGAACTGCAGGTGCAGCTCTTCGGGGCTGGACCAGGTCACGTCGGCCGGCGTTTTCCGGGTGCGGGAGCAGGGCCGGAACATGTGCTGCGCGAGGAAGGTGATCGGGTTGGCGCGGTAGTCGCGGCGGGCCACGTGGGCGTGGAGCCAGCGGGCGAACGTCATGTCGAGGCGGATGGCCGGGGGTTGGCCGGCGCCGGGGCAGTCGGTGTAGACGATCGGCCCGTCGGGGTCGTACGGGACGGGATGGTTCTTGATGCGCCCGTCTTTGCGGATGGGGATGGTCTGCTCACAGGGGCCGCAGATGCCCTCTGGCGGGGGCGTGAAGGGCCTCACGCGGCTTCCCCCTCCCCCAGTGGCAGCGCGGGCTGTTCGGCGCTCACAGGGGCCCCCAGGGCGATCCACTGGTCCCGATACCGGTCCACCCAGTCCTCGCACTCCTTCCGGGCGTGGAATCTGGCGGTACCCTCCGGCAGGTCCGGACGCCACAGGTTCGGGCCCGGGAACGCCACCGGCTTCTGTCGGCCGCTGATCGCCTCCCCGCAGCCCATGCACGCGCCCGGGCGGATCGCCAACAGCCGCAGCGTCTCCGCCATCTGCCGCTCCGTCGCCTTGTCGATCTCCTCCTCGCGGCAGGGCGGGAGTTCACCGCACGAGCGGCATACCGCGTAGTGCTCCGGCAGGACGTCCCACGCCGTCGACGCCGGCGCCTGCAGATGCATGGCCTTCCCGCCGCCGTCCGGCTCGACCAGGACGACAACGGGCCGCTCGCGCCACACGGCCGGGTCCGGCGCCGGATCGACCCCGGTGCTGCGCAGCCAGAAGTCGAAGTGCGTCGCCCACTGCTTGTCGTACGGGTCAGGCCACAGGTCAAACGGGACCTCGTGGATCTCGATGACACGGAACGGGGCACGCTGGTGGATGACGAGCATGCCGGGGGCGAGGACGGGATTGAGCTCGCACCGCTTCCGCTCGTACTCCTCCTCGCGGAGACGGGCCTCGACCGTGGACCTGGCGGGGCCGATGATGCGGCCCCGCCGCGGCTTGTCGATGTGGCCGTGGCGGACGGGAGTTCGGGAACGCCAGCGACTCAGCGGGATAGGGAGCGCCTCCATGGTGGATACCTCCTAGTATGCGGTGGATTGTTCCATTGCTAAGGGCGTGCGGGTAGCCCGCTGACGTGACGAAATGCGCTCAACAGCGCCCGTGGCACCCCAATTACCGGGCGGCAGCCACCGGCAGGGGCAGGCCGGTGCACTCGGCAAGCCGCCCGCCCGACATGGCCCGCTGCCGAACCAGGACCGGCAACGCGGCCATCAGCCGCCCCCAAACCCGGTCCAGCGCCTCATCCGCCATGTCGTGCAGCAACGCGAAGTCCGGGCCGCCGCCCGTACCGAACACCGGTCGGGGAGAAGTGCCCTCCAGCAGCCGGACACGGTCGCCGTGGGCACCAAGCTCGACCGCGGCAGCCCGGTCCGGGGTCCACAGGCCTGCCTCCCGCAGCCACCGGTCCATCGCACGCTCCCCGCCAGCAGTGCCGACCGCCCGCAGGCGGGCTTCGTCGTCCACCCCGGTCCAGAGCGCCTGGGCGTGACCTGCCGACTGCCCCGTCAGGTTGATGGAGACCCGGGACACGTGCAGCCCCCCAGCGAGCCACAGCACCGCGTGGCCCAGCTCGTGCGCTGCGATCGCGTTGAGCAGCTGCCCTTCCGTCAGTTCCAGGATGTCCACCATGTCGACGCCATCCTGGAACCGCTCCGCCAGCGGGTGCCGGGTCGGGTAGGGCTCGCCGTCCAGGTACAGGTCGTGATGCCAGGTGACGCTCATGCTCGTGTTCCCCTTCCTCCAGGACTGGCTAGTTGGCGTCGCGGGTCATGTCTACGAAGCGCGAGTAGTGGAGTTGCGCGGCCACGGTGATCGTCGCCGTCGCCCCATTGCGGTGCTTACCGACGATCACGTCCGCCTCGCCGGCCCGAGCGGACTCCTTCTCGTAGGCGTCCTCGCGGTGCAGCAGGATCACCAGGTCGGCGTCCTGCTCCAGCGAGCCAGACTCGCGCAGGTCCGAAACCATCGGCTTCTTCTCCGTACGCTGCTCCGGGCCGCGGTTCAGCTGCGCCAGCGCGATGATCGGCACGTCCAGCTCCTTCGCGAGGAGCTTCAGGTTCCGGGAGATGTACGAGACCTCAACCTGCCGGGACTCGAAGCGCCGACTGGTACCGGACCCGAGGAGCTGCAAGTAGTCGATGACGATCAGCCTCAGGCCCTGGCGCTCCTTCAGCCGCCGGGCCTTCGCCCGGATCTGCGCCAGGTCAAGGTTCGGCGAGTCGTCGATGTACAGCGGCGCGCCACTCACCGCCGGCATGCACCGGGCGATGCGAGTCCAGTCATCCTCGTCGAGGTTTCCGGAGCGCATGAGGTGCAGGCCGACGCGGGCCTCAGCAGACAGGATCCGCATGTTGAGCTCATTGCGGCCCATCTCCAGCGAGAAGATCACGCTCGGCAGGCCGCACTTGATGGAGCAGGCCCGCAGGAAGTCATCCGCGAGCGTCGACTTCCCCATCGCGGGCCGCCCCGCAACGATGATGAACTGCCCGCCCTGCCAACCCTGCGTGAGCGTGTCGAGGTCGACGAACCCCGTCGGCACGCCGGTGAGCCGGCCCTTGTTCGTGGCAATCTCCTCCAGGTGGTCGAGCGTGCCACTCATCGAGTCGGCGACGAGGTGAAGACCGTCCTCGGCCTGCTCCGCCTCGCCTGCGGCGATCTGCGCCTGAACCTCGGCAATCACCGCCCGCGGGTCCTCGCGGCCTTCGAGGAGCGCCTGCGTGGCCCGGCGGGTCGCCTTCGCGAAGTCGCGGGCCACGAACCGCTCCCGGACGATCTCGGCATACGTCTCGGCGTTACCGACCCGGATCGCATCCGAGGCAAGACCGTGGACGTACCCGGGGCCGCCGACCTTGACGAGCTCACCGCGACGGTTGAGCTCATTGGTGACCGTGATCGGGTCAGCGATCTCGCCAGCGGCGTTCAGGTCCACGATGGCGTTGTGGATCAGCTCGTGAGCGGGCCGAAAGTAGTGCTTGCCCTTGATGATCTGCGTGACGCCGTCAATCGCGTGCCGGTCGAACAGCATCGAGGCGAGAATGCCACGCTCCGCGGACAGATCCCGCGGCTCCTGCAACTCGGCGCCCGGCCCGGGCTCGCCGGCGTCGTCGTCGAACGGGTTGCGCTCGGTCATGCCGCAGCTCCTGTCGCGATACGGCGCCGACGGGCCACTGCGGCGGGGTGGCAGTCATCGCAGGCGACGAGTTCGTTGTCCCGGGCCGGGTCCTTACGCATCCGGTAGGCCGGGTCCTGGCAGTTACCGCACCAGTCCGTGCGGCTGTCGACAGCCTTTCGGGCAGTAGGGACGGTGGAGCGGTCGCAGTGCTGGGCCAGGTCCGTCCAGCCGCGGTCGGCGAGCTCACGGGCCCGGTCTGCAAGCCACCAGACGGGGAAACCGGCGCCCGCCAGTTCGCCTGCCTGGCCGGCGAGCTTGCGGCGAGTGGCCGGGCTGACCGGGCGGGCGAGAGCGGCAGCGTAGGCAGCGACCACCGTCTCCGCAACCTGCGAGATCATCTCTCTCTCGTCCCGGGGCGCAGCCGACGCGTCGGCAGCGGCTGGCTGGGAGGGGCCAGAGGGAGGGAGAGTCTTCTTCGACTTGATGTGCTTGGAATTGTTCTTCTTATGCGGCAGATCAGCCAACGTAGGCGAAACCACCGCTGGTTCAGCCAACGTAGGTCCACCCAACGTAGGCTGAACCAACGGTGGCTGAGCCACCGCAGGCTCTGAGCTGGGACTTTCCAGCTCCCGGGCCGCCTCAAAAGCCTCCGGCTGGTCAGTGATGTAGTACACGGCGCCACCGAGAGTGCCGTTCGCATTCCGCTGCCGCGTGCGCTGGAGGTAGCCCCGCTTCTCCAGGTTCCGCAGCGACGTCTTCACCGCGGTGAGGCCGTCGCTCGGTGACATCGCGGCGATCGACTCGGCACTGACACCGAAGCCGTCGCGATGGGTGGAGATGAGCCCGAAGACGCCCTTGTCGCGGAAGGACAGGTGGGTGTCACGGAAGAGGGCGTTGCGGATCTGGGTGAACGCGTCGGCGGCCATGGGGCCGCGGCGGATCCGTCCGTAGTTCACGGTGTGCTCCGGGAAGGAGTGCCGCTGGAGAGGGCGCGGCAGGTGAAGGGGAGCGAAAGGGGGCCGCCCCAACGCGGGGCGGCCCAAGACGACTTCAGCGGCCGAGGATCCGGTCGATCGTCCGCTGCGCCGTCGCCGCCGGCAGGTCAGCAGTCACCGTGTGATGGCCGGTCTGCGGCTCGAAGTGCGTCTCGACGTTCTCGAAGCCGAGGGCCCGCGCATCGTCGGCAGTCGCCGTGATCTGCGCGGCAGCACCAGGCTTGTCCCTGTGGAGGGACTGCAACAGCCTCACGCCGACACCCCCTCGACGACCACGACGCCATCGCCGTGCACGGACTCCAGGACCATGACGACCAGCTCCTCCGTGAGGAACCGCGGGTCGAAGCCGACCAAGACCATGTCCGGGGCGGTCCAGACGGTGCGCATCGCGGGCCCGCCGTCGGGGAGGGTGACAGCGATCAGGCCAGCGGTGATCCGCGGGCCGGTAGCGCTCAGGGCGGTCTGCACGGCGCTCACTCCCCCACCTTCCCCGCAGCCAGCAGCCGCTCGTAACGGCGGTAGAACAGGTCAGCGCCATGCGCGTCCCTGCGGAACTTCGCTTCCAGGTGGAGGAAGAACATGTCAGCGGGCGTACGGGCCGGGGTCGGACGCAGGATCGCCCGCCCGATCGCGAGGTTCTCCGTAGGCCGGACCACGTGGGAGGCGCTCATCGGGCCGCCTCCGGAGTGACATCGAGCAGGTCACCGAACAGGCCGGTCAGGACCGCCCAGGCGTCACTGCGCTTGATCTGCGCCGGCGAGAATGCGGCGATCACACCAGCGCCGAAGCGCTCGAAGCGGATCGGGTACGGGGCGTCGTCCGGAAGGAGCCCGGTCAGCGCCGCCGGGGCAGGCTTGGGGTTGACGGCAGAAGGTGCCATGATGGTGTCTCCGATCTGTGCGCGCTGCGGTTATCAGGCCTGGTGGCGCGCACGGTGAAGTCGCCGGCCCCGCATCTGCGGGGCCGTTTGCGTTGGAGCACCATCGACATTACCGCCTATGCGGAATGGGTACAAGGTGGGAACGCGGGAACCTTCGCCACGGCCGAGGATTCAGGAGGCGCAACCTCACCGACGCGAGGACGGGGGTGTAGCTGCTCGCGGCTCCTCACCCCGCTCCGGCGTGGCGAGTGGGCGACGCCATGGCAGCTCTGCCGACCAACCATTGGACTCGTCGACCCCGAATGACGACACGTGAGCCGACTCTGCGAACGCCACGGATTCGCACGGACGGGTTATCGAAGCCCTTGAGGTGACGAAGCCTGGAACCAGATCAGGTTCCCGGGATGGGCTCTAGAGCCATTGCCGCAGGTCGCCAGCTTTGGCAGCGGCAGTTTCCGCCCCGGCCAGAAGGTGACACAAGTGGTCGAACAGTGCGATTTCTCGCCCGGATCCGGGGGTTTTAATGAGGCCTTACGGTGAGATTCACTGGCACTGCCACGACATCGCACTGCAACGCGCTACGGTGTCCGAGCGTGCCGTTCTTCGCCACCCGACACGGGCTCCACCAGCCCGAGGCAACGTGCGGCACCCGCCACCGAAGGAGCATCGGGAGAGGTCATGACTGTCGCTGATCAGCCGTGGACCATCGAACGCATCTCGGAAGCCCTTGGCAGTCCCGAGCTGTCGCAGCGGTTCATCGGTGAGATCTACAGTGCTCCCGCGCGCGACATACTGACGATCTTCGCAAAGTGGCAGGGCATCGTCGAGCAACTGTCGGCGGCAGCCGAGGACATGGGAGCGGCCATCGAGGCCGAGGCGGCCGGCGCGCCGATCCCGGGCGAGTGGATCAATCGGACAGAGCAGGTCCAACTGGAAGCGGACCGGGCCCGGGCGCGCGGGGACGTCTGATCGAGCTGTTCGGGTGACGACGGTCAAGGACGCACGCTACCCTCACGCTGGGTAGCCCATCTGCCACAGGATGCCATCCGTGCGTTTCTTGAGTATCGGGACAGGGAATGATCTACGACCTGCTGTGCCGGCCCTCCGCTCAGGCGGTCTGGGCGTCGCTGCCTGAGGACGTCGCCGCCGCGCTCGCACTGGCGATCGAAGAGGTCTGTGCCGACCCGTTCGGCGCCACGGTCCAGTGGGGACCTGTCGAGAAGCGGCTGCTCTTCGCCGACGGGGTCGTTGCAGCGCTCACCGTTCGGGAGTCCAGGAAGCAGATCTACATCTTCGAAGTCGCCCCCGTAGCCTGAGCTTTGACCATTGCAGGCCCCGACTCCCCCAGGGAGGGCGGGGCCTTTCGCTTGTGCGCCGGATGGGTGATTCCCTTGGACAGCTCGTAGACCTTTGAAGTACTTTTGAAGTCATGAGCGCCACACAGCACGCAGCCACCTTCTCTGAATTCCTACAGAGACCCAACGCGACTGTGGCCCAGCTCGGCAGCAGTTCCACGCGGGGCCTCAGGCTTGTCCGACGCGGCGACGAAGACCTCTACCTGACCACGGCAGCCCAGGCCGAACAGGCGGTCCAGGTCGTCGACTCCACCACCCGCATGTTCGTCGCCATGATGAAGAGCGACCCGTCCGCGGTAGGCCTGCTCACCCGCGTCTTCCCTGACGCGTTCCCCTGGGTGAGGTTCCTTCCCGAGGACGATGTCAGAGCGTTCCTGGTCGAGCTGATCGACACGATGCGAGCCAGCACCGACCTCGGCATCCTGACGCCTATCGCGACTGTAATCGCGGCATGGAAGCACACCGCCGAGGTGCATGCCGACCCTGAGCTGTACGCCCAGCTGACCGCGCCGTCACACGACGACTTCGGCGAGGTCCCGGAGCCGATCGTGGATGGCAAGTGACTCCCAAGAGAGGCGACCGGGTCGCCCCGCCCGCCGGCCGGAACCGCTGCGAAGTGCGGTTCGCGTCGAACGAGGCTGCGAAGGGGTGGGGTGAGCTGTGCAACATCGCAGCCGACAACACTCTGGCGGCGTGGGAAGCCATGCGGACCGACCCGAGCCCTGTCATACAGGCGCCCCGGCATCACCGCCTTCGGGGCGTCCTGGCCTTTGGGCACTCCAAGGGCAAGGCTCTACCGCAGTGGCAGATCGAGGTCACCGGCGGGGGCCGTATCTGGTACTTGCACGATGAAGCAGAACGCACCTGCTGGGTCACTGTCGCCAGCCCGGGGCACCCCAAAGCGACCGACTGACCAACCCAGCTGCGCCCCGCCGGACAGACCCGGCGGGGCGCAGCTGTGTCTTCAGCGGACGTGGTTGATGAACGCCTTGGAGTCGTCGTGCAGTTCCACCGTGGCCGGCAGTTGGCGGGGCGGGCCGCGCCGAGTAGATCTGGACGTCGGCGATCTCGCCCGGGTCCGCGGCCAGGAAGGCGGCGATGGGGCCATGCTCGACCGCGGCCAGGTTGTTCAGCTGCTCCGGCATCGCAGGCTCGTCCGGCCGCCAGCCTCGGCGACGACACCGAACGGGCGCTTGTTGTTGCCGGCGTCGGCGAGGGTCTTCGCCACGGCCCGGGACAGGGCGGTGGCGGCGTCGAGCAGGAACTGCTGGAAACGGGCAGGCCGCATGCGCTCACGTTCCTTCGAAGCACGAGCGGCTGGCCCACCGTACCGGGAGGTCAAGCTGCGGCAGAATCAGCGACAGTCGGCGTCGAAGTACCCCTGGCAGGGCTTTGGCTTGCGCGGAGCCGGGCGTTCACCCCGTCGCCAGTAACTCCTCCGAGTCGTGGACTCCAGGAAGCCTTCCTTTACCAGCTCGTCCAGCACTCTGGTGACGGTCGGAATTGATGTTGTGAACTCCGTTGCCAGGTCACGTCGACACGGGAGGGCCCGGCCATGCGGGAAGCGCTCGCCTTCGATAGCTGCTCGAAGCGCGCGCTTCACGTGTGGTTCGGCAGGGTCGGTGAAGGTGACCGGCGGGTGGTCGCGCCAGCCCCGCCCAAGGCGATGGGTCTTGTCGAATCGAGGGCTCTCGGTTGCTACTACTGCGCGCTCGACTGAGAGTGCTGAGGCGCGGCTAGGGAACCACTCAATCGCGCTCCGGTGGACGAGGTGCCACCACTCTTTCCAGTAGCGGTGGTCCTCCCAACGCTGCTCAAGGTCGTGCGTTATGCCTACGTACAGCAGGCCGCCATCGGGGCCGTAGAGCCGGTAGAGGGCGGTGCGCCTCTGAGCAAGGTCAGTCATCACACTCATCCGTTCGACTCGCAGGATTGACTCACCGAGAGTCCCCACTGAACTCAGTGAGTCAGCTGATCATTTGTGATCTCGTACTCAAGCTCGTAGAGGTGGCCAGCCTTGGCCATGATGGTCACCTCGATCACCCGGTCATTGTCGCTGTACACGGTCCGGAACGTACGCAGTACGGGAAGTTCACCGACCGGCATCTTGAGGTACACACCCTGATCCGCAGTAGGGGTGCGGGCTGAAACTCGGTCGACCGACCGCCGGAATGGGAAACCCAGTTCAGCAAGCAAGGTCGGCACTCCCCCCTTGACCTTCTTCCCCTCAGCAATGGGAGTGCCTCGCGCGATCTCGATCGGATAGTAGTTCTCCACCAACTCGGCTGGTTCCCCGTCGAGCTTCAATAGTTGCCGACGCAGCATGGCAGTCCCGCCCTGCGCGATACCCAGCGCCTCAACCACGGAAGCCGGGGGAACGACCTCCTCGACATCAAGCAACTCGCTCACGGCGGCCAGGCCCTTCTTCTGCGCCTCGGCGATCCAACGGTAGGGCTGACCGGGTTCAGCTGGGGCAAAGAAGTTCGCCGGCCTCATGACTCTCATGCGGCTTTCCCTGGCGATCGTTGTCCGCCCCTTCTGGCTCGTGATGAGTCCCTCATCCTTCAGAGTGCGCATGGCGTTCTGCACTGCTGTGGTGGAGGCGTTGAACTCCCTAACCAGTTCACTGGTCGAGGGAATGTCCTCGCCAGGCTTGATGTCGCCAGACAAGATCTGATCGCGAATGTCTGCGGCGATCCGCTGGCTTGCCGCCCGCAGGTCGCCGTCAACTGCCCGTTGCCGGTCCTCTGGTGTCTTTCGCAGTCCCACGTCAGTCGACCTTCATCTCGTATCGGAGCAGTCGCTCACTGCCTGGCGTGACCATCACGCTAGCCTCGATCAGCCTGTCGTCCTTGTCGTACGCCAGGCGAGTCAGGACGAGCACGGGGGTCTTTTCGTCGATCTCCAGATGACTTGCTTCTTCGCTGGTCGCCAAGCGACTCTCCACGTCCTCCGTGGCGCGGGCGATCAGGTAGCCCAGGTCAGCCAGCAGTCGCACCGAGCTGCCCCGAATCTTGCGAAGCTCTGCCAGCCCAGTGCCCTCAGCGATTGAGGCCGGGTACCAGGAGTCCGCAAGCTCGACGGGGCGCCCATCGAGCGAGATGAGCCGGCGCCGAAGCACGGCCTGATCGGCAACGCCGAGGCCGAGACTGCGCTGTATGTGCTGTGGCGGCATCGTCACACCCGCCGCCAACAGGGCCTGAGTGCCGGAGCGGCCAGCCCGCTGGGCTTCAATCGTCCACGCATCGGGTCCTGCTTGCGGTCGCAGATAGGCAGCTGAACTGCTTACCCACTGGCCATCTGCCCTGGTCACGACACACCTCAATTTCGCTCGTTCGTTCCAAGGTAGCTCCTTGTGCCCTTACCGGGGAAGCATCACGACCCAGCCCCTTGTGTCCATAGCGGTAAGGCGATAAGGTTCAAGCGTTGGAAGGCACCAAACAACCCCTCCGGAGACACCTGTGCTCACCGTCAAGGAGGTGGCCGATCGCCTCGGCGTCAGCCCGTCCACCGTCTACCGGTGGGTCGATGACGGCGCCCTCCCGGCCACCCGAAAGAGAAAGCCCAGCGCGGTAAAGCCCAAGCGCAACGTGCGTGGATCGATCGAGATCGACGAAGCCCACGTGATCGCGCTTGAGGACGACTTCCGCCTCAGTCAGGCCGCCTAATGGCTGCCCTCAACCCCCGCCTGTGGTCCGGCCTCGACCCTGTCGAGCCCAGCCCCCAGCCCTCTCGTCCCACCCCCGCCTATGGCGCACCTGATATCGGCCAGCGCCACTTCAAGGAGGTCCCTGTGCTTGCGAACGATGATCCGAAGGGTGATTACTCGGCGAATGGCGGTTACGGTCACCAGCCGCTGCCGCCGCTGCCGAACCCGGGGCCTGCGAAGTGAGCCGGCTCAGGGCGCAGCGCGCGGTCCAGTCGCAGAATCCGTTCGAGGGGTAGGCGTCATGGACGTGCCCTATGACGCGACGATGGACGGCCTGTTCGAGGAGCCGGAGTTCGACGCGGTCGGGATCATCTCTGAGTTGGTGTCGGGTCGGGATCTCGCCGATCTTCAGGCTGGCGCTGATGGCCCTGACTGGCACTGCACTGTGCACGGCGAGTGGGGCGTCGGTGAGTACGCCTGCCCCTATGCGGAGCCCGGCCCGAGCGGCTGCTTCGGCCAGTTCTGACCAACCACTGGATGGAGGTACCTGTGGAGCCCCACAAGACTGCGGACGCCTACCGTGCCGCCCGGCGCGCCGGAGACGACGCGACGTGCCAGGAGATCCTCAAGGAGGTCACTGACAGGTTCAACACTCGCACCACCGACGGCAGCGAGATCACGGCCCTCTGCCGGGCGAACCGCGACACCCCGCTGGCCAAGAAGTGAGTGCGCCGGCCAGCGACACCACGCTGACTGGCCGGGACCTTGCCGAGCTCCTGGCCGGCGTGACCGCCACGGACGGGACGAGCTACCTCGACCTGCTGGTCGAGGCCGACGACGAGGAGGGCGCCGAGTGGCAGATCGCCTGATCTGGGTCGTCAGGGTTTTCAACCCGGACGGCACGCCGTACCTGACCGATGTCGACAGGGCTTTCGCAGATGCTGGCGTTCAGGTCGACGGGTTTGCCCGCGCCGCGTACAGCGAGGCTCAGCGCGACGAGATGGTCGCCAATGCCCGGTCTCACGGACTGATCGCAACGGCCGAGTTGGCCCCGGAATGCCGCGGCCTCTGACCTTCAGCAGGGTCATCGACACCTACGGCCCCGCGATCGCCAGCATCACCTGCACGCCCGGCACGCCTGAGTACCTCGCCGGGCTCTCCCCCAGGCAGTTCGCCGACCTGGTCCGCGATGCGTCCCGGCGACTGTTGTCCTCCAGCCTCAGCAGCCGGCGGGACGTCGGCGCCGACCTGTACCTGGCCTGGCGGTACCTCGACGAGGCTGTCACCGCCGATGGCGCCATCCGCAGCGACTTTCTGGACCTCTCGGCCGGCTTCCTTTCGGCCGTGACCTCCTCAACCACCCTCCCCTGAAAGGGACTTTCGCATGGCCACCATGCAGGAACGCCGTGACGGTATCGCCAGTATTGAGGTCGCCCTCGGTCGGCTGCGTCCTGACGCCACCGCTGCCGAGCGTGACGCGGCGATCGACGAGGTCCTCGACGCGAACGACGACCTGGCCGCCGCCCACGCGACCGAGCTCCTTTACCGGCTCGGGGCGGGCAACCGCTACCCGGCCGCCGCCTGATCCCACACCAACCGGAAGGAATCACCGCCATGGCCATCATCGACCGGATCCTCGGCACCCCCGCCAACCTGATTCTGCGCCACCCCGACGGCCGGGACCCGCTGTTCAAGCCGGTCCACACCTACGGTGCCATCACTGACGCCGAGGTCGCGGCGTTCGCCGAGCAGCAGCTGCACCTGCCGGCCGGGCAGGTCGACGTCTACCGGTCCCGCGTTGCCTGATGGGCTGGTCCTGGGATCACAACCAGACCGGCGGGACCCGTTCTTACGGCACGCATGCGGAACTTGGCGAGCATCTCTGCCGGATCGCGACTCGCCGGGAGTGGGAGGCGATCAGCCTCCTCTTCAACCGAGGCGGCGGAGATCCGTTCGATGTACCGCCGGAGCAGGCCCGGCGTATGGGTGAGGCGTTCAAGACCCTGGCCCCGTTGGCCGACCGATCGTGGCGGCCTGCCTGTTACGAGCTCGGTGCCGCGGCTGCTGAAGCCGGCCGCACGAACTCGGTGTGGCACTGGTCGTAACGCCGAATCAACACAGCCCCAGCCAGAGGAGATCACATGGCCATCCGGGCCACGTACACCACCGCCAGCGGCTCCACCGTCACCCTCAGGGAGGACGGCTACTGGAAGTGCAGCGGGTGCAGGACGGAGACGTCCAGGCCCTGGGCCGCCCTCGACAGCGAAATCCTTCAGGCCGCTCAGGACCACGCTTCCTGGTGCAGGGCCAATCAGCCGGTCAAGCGCTGACCTGGTCTGCCGCGAGTATCAGGAAGGAGTCGCATGGACAGGAAGCTCGCCGACGCCATCGAGCGCGACAACCGGTTGGAGGATGCCGGGATGCATGGCGATGACCGCAGTACTTGCTGGACCCACCAGTGCTGGGCCAAGGACTGCGCCAGCGACCCGATGCACACCAACCCCGGCGCCGCACACCGCGCCTACTGAGTTCGCCCCGGGGCGGCCGCACTAGCCGCCAAGCACAGCCGGCCGCCCCGGGCCACGCCACCAACTTATCGTCACCGACCGGAGGAACCATGTCGCGCCGCTTTGCCTTCACCGTGACCGTCGCTGATGCCCACGGCCGCCCGGTCGCCACCGTCAGCGGCGAGAGCGTCGTCACCGACGACCGTCGGATCCACGACCAGATCTGCCAGTCGATCATCGACGGCCTTGACTCCAGCCACCGCCGCCCCGGCTACCGCTACAGCGTGGGCCTGCGCCAGCTCTGAGCCTCTCCGCCCGCCCTCACCACCACCGACAGGAGATCAGGATCATGGGAATACTCAGCAGCCTGAACAACGCGGCGGCCAGGGCAGTCGACGCCGGCCGTAGCCAGGTTCTCCTCCGCGAGGTCCACGTCGAGCACGCCCGGTGGGCTGCCGACGCCACGCTCGGCGCCACTTACTACACGGTCCGCCCGACGTCCGGCGCCGCGGCCGGCACCCCCACCCACTCCGCCTTCGTATTCACCCGGCGGGTCAGGCACGGCCGGTTCCGCGGCCAGCTGGAGACCGATTCCGGCACGACGTCGTGGGAGATCTGGTTTCAGGTCAGTCCGCTGACTCTGGCCGCGCAGTGGACGCATGCGGATCAGCACCGACGGGACGAGGAGCTCTCGGCGAGCCTCGGTGCCGATCTGCAGGGGGCGTCGTGGGACCGGTTCACCGCCGAGCAGGCCTTGGCTGAGGTCGAGCGCCTCTACCCCTCCTCCGTGTCTCTGCACGCCGCCTAACCACCTCACACAGACAGGACAGACCATGCGTAGCAAGATCGAAGCCCGTTACCGCACTGCCGGCGGCCGTGTCATCGAGGTCAAGAGCCACAAGGACTTCCCCGACGACTACGAAACCTACACCTGGCTCTGCCCCGGCTGCCGAACGGAGGGGCGCATGTCCCGGGGCTCGCTGAGCGACTACCAGAAGGCTGCCCAGGACCACGCCGACACCTGCCGGGCGATCTGACACCCCAGCGCATCGGATCTCCGAGAGGCAGACGACGACGTCGCCGATCTGCTCGCCCCCCATCTCACCCACGTAGTTCACGCCAGACCAGGAAGGGAGGCCGGACATGGCCGCCACCGCGACGCTCGAACTCGACCCCGACTTGTACGGCCCCCTCCTGGTCCGCGAGGTCGAGGCCTACCTCAAGGCCGTCGCCCCCGCGCCGGTGTGGAAGACCCGCCTTCGCCAGGCGATCACTGAGACGCGAGCCGCCCCGCGATTCGGTCGCAGCAGCACCACTTCGACGGAGCCTTGGTGGGACGGATACCCGCAGCCCGCCACCACGCTCCTCGGCCGACTCCGGGGCCGCGCCCCGGCTGCTGTCCAGGTCACCGTCCGCCAGCATCTGCAGCTGATGGACCGCTACATCCGGCAGCACGGCTGGACCCAGGGACAACTCTGGGACGAGACCGGCGCGGTGTGCGTCCTCGGCGCCCACATTCGCGTCCTAGCCGCCGGCTACGGCACTCCCGCCACCGCCTGGCAGGCCCGCCTCGCCTTGGGCAACGCCCTCGGCTACCAGGGCCAAGGCATACCGGTCGACACCTGGAACGACCTCCCCGGCCGGACCCAAGCCGACATCCACCACTTGCTACGCACCGCAGCCACCAACTGAAAGGACCATGCCATGGCCACCCTGTCCATGCGCCACCACGGAGCCTCCACCCCTGTCCCGCTCGGCCGCTATCTGATGACCCTCACCACCGACAGGGGGTGGAACGAGACCACTACCAGCGTCACCACCCCGCACACCTTGGGCTCGCTCGCTACCGGTCTCGCCACCCTCCTGCGTCTGCCCGGCACGGTCGTCGACCTGGTCATTACTCCGCGGGCGTGACCGTGCAGCCTGCAGTGACGTCCAGTACTTGACGCTGGATCCGCCAACCCTCCGATCGGAGCCCACTGTGGCCGACACCACACCCCGCGACCGCCCCGATGCTCACATGCCCCGCTGTCGTGTCTGCGGCCGCCCCTTCGGCCCCTTCGGGGAGCAGCGAGGCGACTCGCGGCACTCGCTGAGCGACTACTGCCGGGACTGCTGGTCGAGGCGCTCGTAGCTCTTAACGGCAACCAGACCTTGATCAACGTCGGCGGCAGCCCGCCAAGAGCCGACGCCCAAACCAGTACCTCACGTCATCCCCAAGGAGCCGCACATCATGGCCACTTACTCCAGCCGCCACCACGGCCTGTCCGTCGTCGTCCCCGCCGGGACGATCAAGTTCACCCTGCACACCACCACGGGAACCGCCGACGGGGACCTGCCGCTCAAGCGTCCGATGGACCTTGGCAGCCTCATCGTTGCGATCAAGAAGCACTTCGACATCCCTGGCGACGTCAACGACCTCGTCGTCACCACCAAGTAGGAGCCGAGACGTGACCACGTACCTCGGCTTCCTCATCAAGCCCCACGACAAGGCCCTCCGCGATGCCCACCTCGCCGCGATCGCCTTCCTCGCCGCCCTCATCGCGTCCATCAACTACCGCACCCGCTGACAAGCCCGGAGACCCCCGTGAACGAGTACCTCCGCTTCCTCATCAAGACCCAGGACGAAACCGCCGACGAAGCCATGCGCATCGCCCAGCTCGCCGGATTCGCCCTCCTGGCCTTCGCCCTGGCCGCCAACACCTACGCCCTGTTCACCCAGTAGCCAACCCACCCGGAGGCCGTCATGGCCCGCACCGCCGCCCCAGCCGAACAGCAGGCACTCAGCACGATCAGCATCGCCCTCGCTGGCCTCACCGCCACCCAGACCCCCGGGGCGGCGGTCACCACCCTCCTCATCGCGGTCCTCGCCCACTACGCCGTCCTCGCGCTCGCCGCCCTCGGCCTCCGGCTCGAACTTCCCGGCCTCCTCGCCGGCCACCACCGCCAACTCCGTGCCACCGCGGCCGCGATCCTCCTCACCGCCGCCCTCACCCTGCGCGCCACCACTACCGCTGTCCTGTGGGCCCTCACCCAGGCCGCCCACGCCATCGCCCCCAACCACCCGCCCACCACCCGCTAGAAAGGCCCCGAGCCCGTGCACGAGAACACCAACGGGACCGACAAGCTCATCCGCGGCACCCTCTTCCTCGTCATGGGCGCAGCACTCACCGTCGGTACCTGGTCGATCTACACCCTCCTTACCAGTAAGTTCCAGGCCCCCCGAGAGGTCGCGGTCTTCGGCGCCGGCATGTTCGATGTCGCCGCGCTCTTCTTCGCCCTTCTCTCCCAGAAGTACGCTGCCAGCCCCGACAGTGGCCTCGTTCCTCGCCTCGCCATGCTCGCTATGGTCAGCACCAGCTCCTGGGTGAACTGGACGCACGCCAGGATCGAAAAGTGGGGTCTCGTCGGTGGTGTCATCCTTGCCGCCGCCCCCGTCATCGCCGAACTCTCCTTCGAGATGTGGCACCGCTACGAGCACCGCGAGGCGCTCCGGAAGCAGGGCCGGGTCCCCACAGCGCTCCCGGTCATCCCCGGACTCGCATGGATCCTCTTCCCCGGCCGGTCACACAAGGTGATGCGCCGCACCGTCGGCGCGCGCCTCAGCATCATCGACAAGCAGGCTGATGCGGCCGCATCAGGGGACGATGCGCATCACGTCGAGCGCATCACCGCACCGCGTCACGGCATCATCGCATCGCCCGCCGCAGATGCGCAGCAGATCGTCATCACGCTACAACAGCCGCAGGCCATCACCGCATCACCTGTCGTTCGGCAAGGCGGTGAAGCGCATGATGCGCATGATGACGCTGCACGTCAGCGCCGTGAGGCGCCTCCCCGCATCATCACCGTGCCGCAGGGCACCGCCTCACTCGCATCGTGCGGCGATGCGATTGCCGCGCCCGACGACGTCGACTTCGCATCACTGTCGAAGGCCGCCGCAGTGCGCGTGATGCGTGATGCGAATCCCGACGCATCGGCGCAGCAGATCGCTGATGCGCTGAAGCCCCACGGCATCACCACTGATGCGGCCTATGTGCGCACCGTGATGTCTCGCGCATCGTCTGCCGCGCCGCAGCAGGGCACCGCCGGCTATCTGTGATGCCGACTCGCATCGTTCACTCTGACGGCCCGCCGGTGACGCCCAACCGCGAGGTTGGGTGTCCGCCGCAGGCAATCAGCTAGCCCAGCTACCTACGTCGGAACTACCTGAAGGAGGCCCCCGTGGCCCAGTACACGCCCGCCGGGGCCGACAACGTACTCCCCTTCCTCCCCCGCCCCCAGCGCACGACGACCGTGACGACGATGCCGACGACGACGACAGTTCTGGAGCCGCGACCTGCGGAAACGCCGGAAACTGGTGCCCTTTCGGCGCCGTCGTCACCAGCTTCTGAGGTAGTCGATGGCCGAGTCGGCCTGCCGATCCGGGCCAAGGCCGCCGTCTCCCGGCGGTTCTTCGCCGCCTGTATCGCCGTCGCCAACCGGGCCAGCGCCCTGGTCGTGCGCTACCGCATCGAGCTGGCGCCGACCCTGGCCGTCGGAGGTGTCACCGCCCTGGGCTGGTGGCAGAACTTGGCCGGCGCCGGGGGACTGGCAACCGCGGCGTACGGCGGCCTGGCCGTCTTGTCCGCCGTCATCGCGGGTGCTGGCGTGGAGCGCAAGAACGAGATGCTGATCCGTGGCGGTACTGGCATGGCGCTGGCGTTCGCCGACGTGGCGGCCGCCGTCGGCGCCGGGCCCGGCGGGACCTCCTTCACTGCCGCGGCGATCGCGACGGGCGCGGCGTACGCGGTGTACGTGCCGTGGCTCATCGAGCACCGCAAGAACCGCAAGGAGGTACCGGCGAAGGCCCCGGCCGCCGTGAACTCTGCGGCGTCAGCGAGCGTCGACGTGCAGCTGCAAATGGACCGGGGTAAGACCCAGTGGAAGGCTGAGGCAGTCGCCGAGGCCCAGCCCGGCGTAGATGCTGACGCTGACAACGACATGGTCGACGCCGATGATGACACTGCCGGTGATGACGCTCCCGAGCCGCTGCACCCGCGCGGCCCGTTCTTCGACAGCGTGATCCCCTACGCCGACGACGACTCCGACGACGTCAACGACCCGATCCGCATCGGCTGGGACGAGTACGGCCGCCCGGTCCACCTGACCATGATGTACCGGCACACTCTCGTCGCCGGCGCCAGCGACTGGGGTAAGTCCGGCATCATCAACCTGATCATCAAAAAGCTCCTCAAGAAGAAGCACGTCGAGATCTACGGCATCGACCTCAAGCCCGGAGCCCCGGAGCTGGGTCCCTGGGAGCCGCTCCTCACGAAGCTCGCCCGCACCCCCGAAGAGGCCCGCGACCTCCTCAAGGAGTTCATTGCCGAAGGCCACCGTCGCGGCGCCGAGCTGGAGGAACTCTCGCTTCAGTCGCTCTCCAAGGGGGGCCCTGCGGTCAGGAAGTGGGTTTGCGGCAAGCACGGCACCGTCAAGTTCCTCGTCACCGATGAGCTCGCCGAGCTGATCCGACAGGATGAGGAGCTCCGCAAGGAGGAGGCCGAGATCCGGAAGATCGCACCCGACGGCCTGCCTCCGGAGCCGCCCGTCGCGAAGCTCTACGAGTCCGGCCTCGCCATCCTTCGGTTCCTCGGCATGCACTTCGTCTCTGCCACGCAGCAGCCCTCCAGCTCCGTCTTCGGTGGCCGGACAGATGCCCGCGGGAACTACGTGAACCGGCTGTCGACCCGGGTCGCGGACCCGGACCATGCCCAGTTCGTCTTCGGTAAGCGGTACCAGGCTCTTGGGCTTGACCCTGCGCGACTACGGCGGCCCGGCGAGGTGTTCCTGGCTTGCCCGGAAGCGCAGCAGGCCGGCGTGACACCCCGGATCCGCGTCGAGTACGTCTCTGACGAGGACATCGCCGTGGACGTAGCGCACCTGCACGCGAGGAGGCCAGCCCGGGAACCGCTCGGCCGGTTCGCTCCGCAGGGTCAGCCGGTGTCCATGTCGAAGGCCCCGGCGCGGCCGTCGCTGACCTACCCCGATGGCGACCCTGTCCACCACGACGAGTTTCCCGGCCTGTACAAGGTCTTCGTGCAGCTCTGCGAGGACCGGGGTCATGCCACGAAACAAGACCTCGTCGACCACGGGCAGTTCAGCAGCCGTGACACCCCCCGGCGGGCCCTGGAGATCTGGGCACAGCACGGCGTCCTGTCCGAGAAGGTCGGGAAGGTCGAGCAGTTCTCCCTGCCGGAGAGGACAACTGGCAGCAACTGACTACCTGGGCCGCCCCGTTCGAGTGACGGGGCGGCCCTTCGCGCGAAGGGGCAACAGTGGCGCTCTCCCTGGCTGCCCGATCCACCCAACCCTTCCGATCGACACAAAGTGACTTTACATTCAAGCGGAGTCGACGTAAGGTTGCCTTACATCGATCGGGAGGGTCTTATGCAGCAGTACGAAACCATCATCGACCTGCTCAACCACCAGGGCCCCGGGCTCCAGGACTACGCCACGCCCGAGCAACTCGACCAGCTCATCGACGGCACCCTGCCGGTCGCCTCCATCGCTGACGCCTACCTCGCCGACCTGGAAGACAGCACCACCGTCGCCATCGCCACCAGCCCCGAGGAAACCCGCACCGAACTCCTCGACTGGATCCGGTCCGAGGTCGACATCGCCATCGAACAGCGCAAGGAAGACGCGCAGCGAGCAAGCCTTGACGCCCTCGGCACCCTCGCATACGAGGACAAGGTCTGGGCTGCCGGCGCCCACCGCCGCAAGCTCGACGCGATCACCGAGGCGCAGCGGCGCGGAGCCACGAAGGAGGCGATCGCCCGCAATCTGGGCATCACACGGCCCACCCTCGACGAGTGGATCCGCAACAGCGAGGACCGCGCACTGTTCAACGACGCCCTCGCCATCCTCACCCACCCCAACGTCACCATCGCCGACGGAAAGACCCTCGGTGAGCTCTACAAGGCGCTAGGCGTCCGCAGCATCTCCGCTCAAGCCGGGGCCGTGCTGGAAGGCATGCACCACATCGACAAGAAGGCCCTCCGTCCTGAGCAGGGCGACCTCCTCTTCAAGGAGGCGATCCCGCGCGCCTGGCAACTCGTCGACCAGAAAGAGCCCGAGACGCAGCGGGAGCAAGCCGTGGCCCTCAAGGAAGCCGCCGAACGGCGCGGCCTTGAGGTCATCACGACCGACGGAACCGAGCTCGACTAACGGCCCGGATGGTCGCCCGGCAGCTAAACTCCTCACTACGCTGCTCTCATCATCAGCCCTGGTGGGCGTCCGTATCCGATGCGATTTCAGGAGTCCGACATGCCCACCATCTACCTCGTGTCCGCTGCCCCCGGCGACCGCGTCCCTGGCCACGAACTGGCCGACCCAGACTGCCCAAGTGCCCACTTCCCCGGTCTGCTGGAACGGCAGGATGTCACAGCCTGGCTGAACGCGATTCCCTACAACGACGACAGCCCCGACGAGCTGGTGTACCTGGTGACCGAGGATGACCCGGGAACGATCCCCGCCGGTTTCGACACTCTGATGCTTGAGATCTGAACCTGAGGTGCAGGGTGCCGCAGCGGAACCTTGCACCTCAGTTCATCCGACTGCGGCACCGGGGTGACAGATTCCGGATCGGTGCCACACTGGGCTGATCACCCCGCCGCCCCGGGAGGGATCATCATGCACCCAGCCCCCGCCGCCTGCCCCGGCCCCTGCAACCGCACCTGGCGAGCCGCTGAACAGACCGACCTCCCCCACGACTGCACCCCCACCTGGGGCCAGGCCGTCCACTGCCGGACCTGCCAGGACCGCACCCGGGCCGAACTCGCAGAGCTTCCCGAACTCCTTGCCGCCATATGGCTGGAGGCCGTACACGGCACCGCTCGGCCCGCCGACGTCACCACCAGCCGGCCCGCCGGCATCGCACCGTGGCCCGGCCAGGCGTCCCGGCTCCTGGCCGACCACATCATCGGCGGCCTCACCGAAATCGAGGACGACGTAAGGGACTTGCGCGGACTCGACCCGCGACCAACCCACATCCGCGAGGGCTCTGCGGCCACCGAGGCAGTCCACTTCCTCCAAGCCCATCTCGACTGGATCCTCGAACGCCACCCCGCGGCCGGCGAGACCCACGAGCCCCAGAGCGGCAACCCCGCAGCCCAGATCCGCGCCTTCAACCGCGCGGCGAAGCGGTTCACCGCCCGCGATGGCCGCATGGAGCAGAAGGCCGCGCCGTGCAAGCGCTGCTCGTGGCGGGCCTTGGCCTTTGCCGACGGCGCCGACTATGTCGAATGCCGGAACTGCGGGCTGCTGATGACCCCGGCGGAGTACCAGGACTGGGCTGGCGAGGTCGCCGCGAACACGCCGAACCGGAACGCAGCTTGACGATTCCGAAATCGGTGTAACACTTTTGCCCGTACCCCCATGTCTTCGACCAGGCCCCGGCTGCCCTACGCAGCACGGGGCCTTCGTCGTTCCCGGAGGAGGCCACCGTGATCCACCTCGACGCCGACCTCCGCAGCACCACCTGGACCACCCAGCAGGCCGCCGAAGCCGCCCGAGTCCCAGAGGGCCGGATCCGCATCTGGGCGCACCGCGGCAAGCTCCGCCCCGTCAACCCGCGCGCGAGCAGGCCCCGTTACCGCGCCGCCGAAGTACTGCAGGTCGAGGCCGAGATGCGCACGGCCCGGCCGCAGGCAGCCTGATCCCCTGAACTCCCCGCCGTGTGCCGCCCGCGTGAGCCGGCCGGCGGGGATGGCCCGCCCTGAGGGCGGCGGGCCCCGGCTCGCGGCCTGGCACCCCACCGTCCGGCCAGGCCGCGAGCCCCAACTCGGAGGTGCCCTTGGACCCCAGGCAGTGGCGAGCCATCGACGCCCCGTTCAGCGCCGGCAGCTGGGATCCGATCCCTGGAACCTGCTCCCGCTGCGGACGCCCCGCCTGGCTCGGCGAGAGCCACTGGTGGCACGACGGGCCGCCGTGCCGGGCCCGGCGCACCGACCACATCACCGCCCCCGTGACCGCCGAGTTCATCCCCGACCAGCACTGATCAACCGCCCTCACTCCAAGGAGAATCCCATGTCCATCGCCGACGACTTCCATGCCCTCGTCACCAAGCTCAAGGCGGAGGGCCACCACCTCGCCGCCGAGGCCCACAGCCTCTGGGAGCGCCTGCTGGGCGACGAGTCCACGCTCACTGCCGAGGTCGGTGCCGACGCCCGGAAGATCGCCGTCGACGCCGGCCCGCTCATCGCCGAGGTCAAGACCGACGCCGCCTCCATCCGCGGAGACCTCGCGCAGGAGGTCAAGGTCATGGGCACCGAGGCCATCGATGACGCCAAGGCCGCAGCCGAGGAGATCCAGAACCCGGGCCCGCAGGCCTGACCATGGCCAACGGCAGCAAGCCGGTCTGCGGCGCGAAGACCCGCCAAGAGGGATCCGCCGAACACTGCGGCCTTCGAGCAGGCTGGGGAACCGACCACCCCGGAACCGGCAGATGCAAACTGCACGGCGGCAGGACGCCCGGCCAGAACATCAAGGCCGCCCACCAGATCGCCGAGCGGGAGGTTCGGGCCGTGCTCGCCGAACTCGACGTCCAGCCCGTCGACGACCCCCTCACCGCCCTCGCGCAGTTGGCCGGGCAGGTCGTCGCCTGGCAGCAGGCCATCGCCGAGATCGTGAACCGCCTCGGCGAGGACGTCCGCTACGAGGGCAGGGCCGGTGCTGAGCAGCTACGGGCCGAAGTCGGCCTCTACGAACGGGCGATGGACCGCACCAACACCGTGCTGTCCACGATCGCGCGCCTCGACATAGACGGGCGCCTGGCCCGCATTGAGGAGGCCAAGGCCGAATTCCTGATGAATGCGGTGCAGGCCGGCCTCGCGGCGATCGGCGTCACCGGCGAGCAGGCGACGACGGTCAAGCAGGTCATGGCTCGGAAGCTTCGGGCGGTCGCGTAGGGCGGTGAGCCGTGCGGCGGAACGCCTTCGATCTTCTCGCGGACAGCCTGGAGGCGCCGGAGCCTGACGTCTTCGCCGACCTGGGCTACGTGCCTACACCGAAGCAGCGGGAGTTCCACGACGCCGGCGAGTTCGACGTCCTCTACGGCGGTGCGGCGGGCGGGGGTAAGACTCGGGCCCTGCTGATGGACGACCTTCGGGACTGTGTGCGCTACCCGGGGATCCGCATTGGTGCGTTCCGCCGGACCTTCGGGGAGTTGAAGGAGTCCCTGCTGGCGGAGCTGGCGCAGGCCGAGTTCGCGCGGGCGCTGGGGGCGCGGTGGAACGGCACCGAGTACGAGCTGCGATTCGCCAGCGGCTCGCTGATCATGTACCGGTACGCGGAGTCCATCCAGGACGCCACCCGCCGTCAGGGCGGTCAGTACCAGAAGTTGACGTTCGACGAGAGGACTCTGACCCCGCCGGACGTGTGCTCGTTCCTGGAGTCCCGGCTGCGGTCCGGGCGCCGGGACATCCCCGTCGTCGGGATCCGCTCCGGCACCAACCCCGGCGGTCCCGGGCACGGGGCGGTGAAGACCCGCTACATCAAGCCCACCGACTACGGGTCCCGGGTCATCACCGATGTACGCGGTCGCACGGTGCGGTTCATCCCGTCCAAGCTCTCCGACAACCCGCACGTCAACCCCGAGTACGCCACCGACCTGCAGGCCCTCGACGGCAAGCTCCGCTCGGCATTCCTCGACGGCGACTGGGACGTCTTCGCCGGGCAGATGTTCACCGAGTTCAAGCGCGACCGGCACGTCCTCGCGCCCATCCAGCTGCCCAGGTCGTGGCGGCGCTACAACGGCGTCGACTGGGGCTTCACCAAGCCCTGGGCAGTGCTGTGGGCCGCCGAGGATGAGGACGGACGGATCTGGGTCTACCGGGAGATCTACCGGCGGCAGATCGGCGAAGCCGAGCAGGCACAGCAGATCCTCGCCGCCGAGGCGCCGGGAGAACACATCACCGCCCGGTACGCCGATGACGCGATGTGGGCCACCCGCGGCGCGGCCAAGCCCATCGCGCACGTCTACTCCGAGGAGGGCGTGCACCTCGCCCCGGCCGGCAAAGGCGCCGGGTCCCGGATCATCGGCTGGCAGCGCGTCCGCTCCTACCTCAAGGACGGGCCGGCGTGCTCCCACCACCGCGAACTCGGCTGGGACCTGTGCCCGCGTCTGCACGTGTTCTCTACTGCCCCGGACCTGATCCGGGAGCTCACGGATCTGCCGCACGCCACCAAGGGCGATCCGGAGGACGCGGACACCACAGCGGACGACCACGCCGCGGACGCGCTGCGGTACCTCCTGACCAACCTCGGCAACGAACCGCGCTTCCACTTCCCCGCCGACCCGGTCACAGAGCCCGGCCTCTCCCCGGACGCAACAGGCAGGCATGACCACGAGCGCACCCAGGTTCCGATGATCGGCGGGTTCCCGCTTGCTGGGGGTGAACCGTGGGTGTTCTGAGCCGCATCACCGGAGCGTTCCGGCGCACCCCGGCACCGACTGTGGACGAGGTCGCCAAGTCCCGGGAAGCACCTACCGCTGCGCAGGTCCGCCGCACCGGGTACGAGTACGGCATCCCGCTGAGCAACATCTCCAGTTCGGCGCAGGTCGCCGCCACCTCCGAGCGGCAGCAGATCCTCACCCAGCTCCACCAGGCCTACCTGACCTGTATCTGGGTGAGCAGCCCGATCGACCTGATCGCGCGCACCGTCACCGCCGGCGGCCTGCAGATCGTCTCCAACGAGGACATCCCCGAAGGAGAGCTTCCGCCGGACCGGCCGGAGATGACGCGACTTAAGCGCCTGCTGCGGTTCACCAACCCTCACGAGGACATCGTCCAGTTGTTGCGCAACGTCGCGACGGACCTGGAGCTGTTCGGGGACGCTTACCTGGAGCTCGTGCGGCTGTTGGGCGAGCCGGTGGCGATCTACACCCTCGACGCGACCACGATGACGGTCCTGTCGGACCAGCACGGCGAGGTGACCGGGTACCGGCAGGACGTCGACGGCGTCAGGTCGGCGGAGTTCGTCCCCGAGGACGTCATCCACATCAGCCTGGACGCGCCACGTGGCGGCCTGTACGGGGTCTCCCCGGCGGCGAAGGCCCTGCTGCCGGTGACGGCGTGGCTGTTCTGGGAGGCCACGTTGAAGGAGTGCGGGCGCCGCGGCGACCCACCCAGGCTGCACGTCGACCTCGCCCACTACCAGGACAGTGACGTCCAGCGGTGGCGCGAGCAGTACACCGTTCACAACCTCGGCCCGAAGGCTGTCGGCACGCCGGTCATCACCACGGCCGGCGGCGGCGTGCAGGTGCTGGACCCGCGCAAGGTGACCGACTACCTGGACGCCACCAGGCAGTTGCGGGACGAGATCATCAGCTGCTTCGGCACACCCCCGAGCAAGTTGGGGATCATCGAGTCCGGCAACCTCGGTGGCGGGACCGGGGAGCAGCAGGACAAGACCTTCAGGGTCAACACGATCATCCCGATCGCGAACCTGCTCCTGGAGAAGTTGAACTACCACCTCCTCCAGGAGGGCTTCGGGATCTCGGACTTCCACCTGGAGTTCGCGGAGATCGACTACCGCGACAGCAAGGTCGTGGAGGAGATTCGCGACATCCGGCTGCGCAACGGCTCCTACACCCTCAACCGGTACCGGGACGAGATCGGGGAGCCGCCAGTTCCCGGCGGAGACGACGCCATTCTGGTGGATCGTCAGAACCTGGTGCTGTGGGCCGACATGGCCAGTATGTCCAGTGCGCAGGTCGCCAAGGCCGCCGCCCCCGGCGTCGCGGCCGGCGTCCAGGTTCCGGGCGTGGAGATCCAACCCGAGCCGGCCCAGCCCGCCGACACCGGGGCAGCGGCGGGGTCCGATGCGCCCGGGGCCACCACGGACCCGGAAGACAAGCCGGGCCTAGCCAAGGACGCCGCCCAGGGCGCGGCGCCCCGCGAGTCCCTCGCCGAGGCCGACGACCGTCCCGTGGCCGACCGGGTCCGCGACCAGCTGCTGCAGAACTACCCGCCCGCGGTGCTGGACTGGGTGAGCCAGGCCTCGTGGTCCGGCCCGCAACGGGTGTCGCTCGACGAGGTCGACTTCTCCCACGAGGACGAGTGGGCCGCGTCCCAGGAGCCGAAGCGCGTCAAGCACTTCGTCAAGCAGATCAGGAAGCGCGGCAAGACGAAGCCCGTCGTGCTGATCAAGACCCCGGGCAACCCGAAGATGGTCATCATCGACGGTCATCACCGCTCCCTCGCCTACCGCAAGCGCGGCAAGCCGATCTACGCCTGGATCGGCACCGTCGCCGCGGACCACGGCCAGTGGGATCAGATCCACTCCTCCCAGTTCCACCGGTCCGAGTCCGAACAGGAGGCGTGGGATGACCACTACCGGCGGCACCTCGACGAGGCACTCGCCCGTCTCCCTGTCTGACCGGCACCGGCCGGTGCCCTCCCTCGCCAGGGACTGCGAACGCGGCCACTACCCGCCGCTCACCCCCGTCCGCGGCGTTGACGAGGTGCTCGCCCCCGACGCGCTCGGCGGATTCGAGTGCCGCTGGTACGGCCACCGGGACGGCCGCCGCATCGCGTTCGCCGCCATGGCCGAGGTGGAGATCTACATGGCCCGCCTCAACCTGGGCCGGCCCGACGAGTTCCTCGTCCCCGTCGCCGCGTAGGAGGGGGGTGAGGATCGTGGGCAGTGGACGCCCCACCCGTGCTCAGGACGTCGTTCCGCTCATCGCCAAGCAGATCGGCTGACAGTAGCCGCGGGGGAGGCAAGCGGTGGGCGACGCGACGATCCAGCTCTACTCCCCCCACGGCGTGTGGCGGGCCGTCTACGCCCGCCGCTTGGCCCTGCACCGCGCCGCCGACGACACCGTCCTCGCCGCCTGGCACCTGGATACGGAGGCCTTCACCCTCGACCGGTCCGAGCCGTGGGCGTCGGAGGCCGCGACCCGCGACGAACGGGAAGCCGCCGGCGCGGTCGCCCTGGCAGCGCTCGCCGCGTGGCCGTTCATCCGGACCCGCGCAGCCATCCGCACCGCGGCCGTACACGCCCACCGGGCGGGCTTCGCCGCCGGCCTCCACGTCGCGGCCGAGCCGGGCGACGACGGCGACTACCCGGACGACGACACCGCCGTCGCAGGAGCCGACCTCACCGACAGCCAGGCCGACCACACAGCCGCGGTGACTCTGACCACGGTCATCACGGCGACCGCACGACGAGCCGGCCGGACGCTCGCCGACACCGACGACCCCGATGCCGCGACCCGCACCGTCCGGGACGGCCACGACCTGCAACTCGCTGTCGACGTGGCCGTGTCCGCCGCCTACGGGCTCGGAATGCTCTCCGCCTACTACGCCACCGGCTGCCGGTCCGTCGACTGGATGACCGCCGGTGACGGCCGCGTCTGCACGGCCTGTTCCGACGCCGAAGCCGGAAGCCCCTACCCCCTGCTGGCCGCACCCAGGCTTCCCCAGCACCCGAACTGCCGCTGCTGCCTCGCCCCTGCCTGAGGAGGAACCCGGTGTCCACCTACCCCGCGGTTACGCTGGCCGACGGCTCGGGCAACGCCCTCGCCCTCACCGGGGCCGGCGCTGTCAAGGTCGACGGAAGCGCGGCGTCCACCCTGACCACGCTCCTCACCTACCTGTCCGGCACACAGGCCGTCTCCAATGCCGGGGTGTCGTTCTCGACAGCCGCGGTGACCGGCCTGGCCGTCGACATCACCCTCGCGTCGTTCGCCGGCGGCACCAGCCCGACGGTGACGTTCTTCATCGACAGGCTCGGCGCCGACTCCGTGTGGTACCGCATCTGGTCCTCCTCGGCGCTCAACTCCGCTGGGGCCACCAGCGTCCAGGTCGGCCCCTACCCGGCCGGAGCCGGGATCGCCACCGCCGTGTTCACCGGCACGGCCCGCTTCGGCTGGTCCTCCACCGGCGCCCCGACCGCAATCACGTTCTCGGCCTCCGCGATCGGCAGGTAGAAGGTGTACGAGCGCCCCAAGCGCCCCCGCGCGGTCACGGCGGACGATGTCGAACGAGCCGCCTTCCGTGAGGCACTGACCGAGGCCATCGAGCACGACCCCGACGTCCGCACCGCGATCCTGCGCCTCCTGGCCACCACCCGCACCCGCCGGACCCGGCCCACCGTCACCCCGCCGATCCGCCAGACCGGAAGGGGGCGCTGATGGCCGGCACGATCGCGACCATCTCCGGCACGATGCTCCGCCCCGGCGTCTCCCGCAATCGGCGCCTCTACACGCCGGAGATCATCGCCGCCGCCGTCGACACGATGCGGCAGCGCATGGCCGACCCCGACGGGCTGCCGATCGTCATGCGCACCCATCACGACGCCGGCGACGACTCGGCCCGCATCGTCGGCCGCCTCACCGACGTCACCACGGAGAAGGACGGCTCCGCCCGCTACAAGGCCGTCCTCTACGACACCAACCACGGCCGGGACATCGCCGCCCTCGTCGTCCCCGCCAAGGGCGAGGCGCCGGCCCTACGGTCGGTGTCCATCCACGGCTACTGGAGCGGCCCCGTCAGGCGAGTCACCCACGAAGGGCAGCAGGTCACCACCGCCGACGGCCTGGAGATCGACGCCCTCGACTTCACCGCCACCCCCGGCGTCCTGGGCGCCTCGGTGACGTCCGCCTCCTACACACCCGATGCCCCGGCGGCCGGCGAGAGCGCGGGCGGCCGTATGCCGATCAGCGAGCACGCCGAGGCGCTGCTGGAGTCCCTCCACGAGGAGGCCCCGCCGATCCGCAGCCGGGCCGGCGTTCGTCGCGCCGTTCGCGAGGCGAACGCACCCGCTTTCCGCCTCCACGTCATGGAACGGGCCAAGGCGCTCGGTCACACCGACCTGATCCCCTCTCACTGGATGGAGGACGGCTCCATGCAGGAGACGACCCGCTACTCGGATGTCCGAGAGCACTACCCCGATGGGCCTGGCGGCCAGGCCGGATTCTGCGTGGACGCCTACAACGGACCGCTCAACATCACCCTGCGGGCCTGCGGCATCGACCCGGCAGAGCTGCGGACGATCACAGCCGCCGCCATGCAGGCCGCATGCGACGCGCTGGCCGCCATGGACCCGGACATGGACGCCGACATCGACCTCGCCGGCGCCCCGAACGCCGACACCGACGGCGACTCCCCGGCGAAGGCCACGCCCGCCTCGAAGGAGACCGCTGGACAGCGGCCGGAGCCGGTCGCCGAAGGCACTGCCAAGCCCCCGGCCGACCACCTCACCTACGCGGACGCCGTAGCACTCAACGCGGCCCACAAACGGGGCCTTCTCCAGCCCGGCACGGTGATCACCCCCGCCGTCGCCGCCGAGGCCCACGCCCTCACCCAGACCACCTTGCCCGGCCAGGGCGAGGCCGCACCCACCACACAGGAGGAGGAGCCCGCCGTGAGCGAGCCCACCACCCAGGAGACCGCGGCCCCGGCCCGGTCCCTGACCGACGCCGACATCACCGCACTCGGCACCATCATCGGCGCAGCCCTGCAGGAACAGCTGGCGCCGGTCGCAACGGCCCTCAAGGAGTCCCGCAAGAAGAGCAAGGACAAGGCCGCCAAGGAAACCAAGGCCCCCGAAGGCGCCGTCGCCGAGACCGCGGCCACCCCCGCGCAGGCCGACGCCGTCGACGAGCGCGACGCCCTCAAGACCGCCCTGCGCAACGAACTCCGCGAGGAACTCCTGCGCGAGTTCGGCACCCCCGGGCGCCGCGGCTACCGCGTAGGCGAATCCGACCGGCCCGCCGAGCCGACCAGCGACGAGATGTGGGCCGGCCGGGCCGACACCATCCTCGGCACCTTCGGCATCACCCCCAAGCCCGCCGCCTAGCACCGGCAGCACCCCACCCCCACACACCAACGCCCCGCCGGCCGAGCCGAGCGGGGCTTTCGCATGACAGGAGGAGCTTCCGGTGCCGAACGAGCTGCAGGAAGCCATCACCACCGCGGGCACAGTCTCCCCGCTCATCCAGAAGGCCATCTCCCCGTTGCTGCTGGAGTACCAGCGCCGGTACGCGCCGCTCCTCGCGGCGATCCCGACGAAGCAGTGGGGCAGTACCCAGTACTTCTTCAACCGGCGCACCAACCGGCCGGACTCCGGCGGCGTCGTCGACGGCGGGGCCCGCCCGATCGGCAACTCCACTTACGAGCAGGCCGTGTTCAACGTCCGGCTCTACCAGGCGGTCGGCTCCGTCACCGGCTACGCCCAGGTCGTCACCCGCGACATCGTCGGTGACCTGCGGCAGCTGGAACTCGACGGCACCATGTCCAGCATGCTGTGGACGCTGGAGAACGCGTTCATCTGGGGCAGTGACCCGGCCACCGCCGCCGGCCAGTACCCGATCAGCTCCGGCCTGGACTACCTGGTCTCCAACTGGACTGCCGGCACCGGATCCAACGCCTACGTCAACGCCCTCGACATCAACAACAGCTTCGCGCTGCACTACCTCGACCAGCTCATCGACCTCGTCGAGACCAACGCCGCGATGCCGATCGGCTCGAACTACATGTTCGTCATGTCGCCGCGCATGGCGTCCGCCGTCGGCCAGTCTCTGGTCGCCCAGCAGCGCTTCCAGGCGCCGACCACCACGATCGGTGCCGGCCTCAACGTGCCCACCTACCGCGACATCCCGATCATCAAGTCGTCGTTCCTGTCGACCCGTTCGGCCGCGATGAGCACCGTCTCCACCGCCACCGCCACCAGCGGCGGTTCGCTCGCAGCGGCGACGTACTACTACCGGGTCTCCGCGGTCGTCGCCCGGTTCGGCGAGACGCTCTGCGCCGCCGAGGTGTCGCAGACCACCACCGGCTCGGCCAGCACCGTCACCCTGTCGTTCAGCACCCCGTCGAACCTGCCCGACGGCCTCTCCCCGATCATGTACAAGGTGTACCGGTCCACGGCGACCGGCACCGAGTCCCTGATCGGCACCGTCGACGCGTTCGACACCACCGGCACCGCCGTCACGTCGATCATCGACACCGGCGCCAACCTCCTCACCAACTCCTCCGGCAACACCGGCCCGGCCGCCTACGTCGCCACCAACACCGGAGCCCTGCCGCGCACCGGCAACACCCCGCAGGAGGATGTGTACCTGATCCCGCGCGACGAGAACTTCCTCGTCCGCCCGCACACCCGCGACATGCAGATCATCCCGCTCGCGCCGACCGTCTCCGCCCCGGACACCCTGCCGTTCGCCGTGGTCACCGACACGACGCTCGCCTGCCGCGCGCCGAAGTACGTCGGCCGACTCTCCCGCCTCTCGGCCACGCTGTAGCCCGCCGGGCGCCCGTCCACCAACCGGGCGGGCGCCGCACGGCCGGCCCCCACACGATGAAGGGTGACCCGATGAAGCTCCGCAAGGCCCACACGCCCGGCGCGGCCCCCGGCGGCCTGGTGTGGTCGACGCCGGACGACGTGGTCGAGGTGCCCGACGAGCTGGCAGTCGAGCTGTTGGCCATCCCTGGCGCCGGGTTCGAGTACGTGCCGCACCTCCCGGTGAGTACCGAAGTCCGGACCGTCGAGGCCCCAAGCGTCGCCGAGATACCGAAACGCAAGTACACGCGGCGCACCGGCGAGCAGCAGAACACCACCGACTAGTCCCGCCCAGGGCAGACCCGAGAGGCGGTGAGCAGTCGTGCCGACCGACAGTCCGACGCCGCTCGCCTCGGTGGCCAACTTCACCGAAGGGCCGTTCGCCAACTTGGTGTCCGGCTACACCACGCAGGCCAAGTCCAACCTGATGCTGCAGGCCACCCGTGCCTGTGAGTCGGCGTGCGACCGGCGCCTCACGCCGTTCACGGGCCTCGTGGAAACGCAGCGCGCCGAGGCCATGGACGTCGAGGACGCGCTCGACGCCTACGTACCGCTCGACCCCACGGCGCAGCTCGGCTTCTCGCGGGCGCAGTCGCTCGGATCGACGCTGCTGGTCCGCCACTTCTGGGTGCGTGAGTTTCCGGCCCGCTACCCGGAGATGTGGTCCGGCGCGGTGACCGCCCTGTCGTTGGCCCGCTCGTACTCGGGTACGCAGACCGTGAGCCCCTCGACGCTGCAGTACGAGCCGGACACCGGCCACGTCCGCTTCCAGTTGGGAACGTTCGTGCCGCCGGGCACCACCATCCAGGTCACGTACTCTGGCGGCTACAGCACCGTCCCCGCAGACCTGGTGCAGGCCTGCCAGTACATGGCCGCGAGCATGGCCGTGAAGCAGCTCGACCCGGTTGACGGGCGCAGCGGCCACGACCCGGATGCCCTGCGGGCGGACGCCCTGGAGATGCTAGCCCCGTACACGAGGCGCTGATGGCCGCCCGTCGGCACCTGTCCGTCCAGGCCAGGGCCAAGTTGTCGGCCCGGATGCGCGGCAAGAAGCATCCTCACAAGGGCCATCGTCTGTCGGCTGCCGCCAGGGCGAAGATTTCGGCCCGTCTCAGGGGACGGCACCCAAAGGGACACAGGCTGTCGGCGATCGCCAGGGCGAAGATCTCCGCGAAGCTCCGCGGCCGTCACCATCCCGGGCACCGGCTCAGCGCCACGACCCGCGCGAAGATCGCTGCCCGGCTCAAGGGCCGCCATCCGCGGCACTCCCCACACCCCCGGCGGCACGCCACCCGGCAACTCCGGCCAGCTGTACGGAAGGCACCGGCCGGCCGCAAACACGGAAACGGCCTCAAGGCGCGAACACACCGCACGGGCACCCGTCACCCCGGCGCGCGCCGACAAGGTGTCCATCACCCCAGGGGCAGTCGCCGCAACGCCTCACTCAAGACGCTGCAGGTGCGCTACCACCCCCGCCGCAGTACCCGCTCCATCCACCGCCGCTACCGGCGAACGACGGTCGTCCACCGTCGGCCCCACACCTGGCGTACCCGCCGCAGGAGGTGAGCCGTGTCCACCGCCGATGCCGTCGACCGCGAGGTCGCATGGCTCACTTCCTCCGGTGACGGCCTGCCCGCCCTGTTGACCGGCGCCGGCGGCCAGTGGCAGAACGTGCAGGCCTACATGCCCCGCTCCCCAGGGCGACGGGGATCCAACGTCTACGTGCTGCGGCGGGCGATCCGCGAGGAGCGATTCGCCAACCAACGCCGCATGGCTGTCCACGAGTTCCACCTGAAACTGGTATGGCCGTTGTCCAACGGGACCGGCTCATCGGAGGCCGACCAGCGGGCGTTCGACGTCGCCGTCGACGACGTCCTCACCCGCATCGGCGGCTACCCCGGCGACCACTCCCATGGAGGCCGCTTCCGCTCCGTCGCCGAGAGCCCCCACTGGGTGGACGTCCGCTTCGAAGACCCCGCCATCACCGTGCCTGCCGACGCCGAGTTCCGTGCCGAGATCACCTACTCGGCCGACGACGCCGAGTTCAACGGCTGACCCCCGACCCCGCCCGGAGGCCCTTCGTGCTGCAGCGATCCCTGCACGAGTCACCGGTCGACGTCCCCGCGATCCCCGCCACGGTGGCACCGGGACAGATCGTCGACTGGCCCACCCCCATCGCCGGCTTCGAACCGGTGCCCACCGAGCCGGCTTCCGTGTCGGTATCCAAGTCCACCAGGAAGGCCTCCACCGTGCAGGCCTCACCCAGTGAGGAGTCCGCGCCGTGACCCAGCTCTCCAGGCTCGCCACTGTCGGCCTCGCAAGAGAGACGGTGGCCGGCACCTACGTCGCGCCGACCGTCGGAATCCCTTTCCTCAAGGCCGACTTCGAGGACGCCTACCAGGAGATCAAGGACGAGTCGATCCGCGGTAACGACACGATCTTGCAGGGCGTCTACCAGGGGACGGTCCATGCGACGTGGTCGTTCGATGTGATGGCCTACCCGGATCTGGTCGGCCACTTCCTGGCCGCACTGATCGGCCCGGACACCGTCACCGCAGCCACCACAACAACCCTGTCGGCGCCAACCACCGCAGGCGCCAGCGCCATTCAGACTGCGGTCGCCCTCCCGGCCGGCTCCATCATCCGAATCGACACGGCCGGCAACACCGAGTACGCCTGGACCGACGGCGCCGCCACCGGCACGGGACCGTACACCACCAACGTGACCACGGTGCTCGGCCGCACCGGCGCCAACCGGGTCGGACTCTCGCTCGCGCATGCGTCGAGCGCCGCTGTGACCACTCCGACGACGCACTCGTTCAAACAGTCCACGTCGCCGCTGCCGACGTACTCGCTGACGCTGTACGACACCACGCAGACCGTCAGTTGCAGCTACGTCCGCTGGTCCGACCTTCAGATCAAAGTCGACCCCAAGGGCGCCCTGCAGGTCTCCGTCAAGGCGACGAGCATGCCGTCGGTCGTGCAGACCTCGGCGACCCCGGCGTTCAGCACCTACGACCCGCTGCTCGGTTGGTCGTGGCTGATGAACAACGCCGGTGCGGCCTCAACGCGCGGGCTCACGCTAGATATGACCGTCAAGCGCGCCGTCGAGGCCATCCAGAGCTCCGACGGGGTGCAGGCGCCCCGCGAGATCTTCGCGGGGCCCATCGAAGTCGACGGCACCTACAAAGCGATCTTCGAGAGCCAGGTCGACCTGAACCTGTACCTCACCTACACCCAGACCGCGACCACCGCGACCCTTCAACAGCCCGTTGCCCGCGGCGGCCAGTCCCTCTCCCTGACCATGTCGAAGAGCGGCTACCTCAAGGGCAAGCGGGACCTCGGATCCACATACGCCCAGGCCGACTTCAGCATCGTCGGGATCTACAACACCACTGACGGCGGGGCCGTCCAGGCGACCCTCCAGAACTGGCAGACCACCGCCTACTGACCAGCCACCGCCCTCACCCCGCAAGGAGCGCACCCCTCATGCCTGGCTACCGCGACCGCTTCCTCCTCATCACGTTCCCCGAGGTCGGCGACGACGCGTCGATCCTGCTGCGCAACCCCCGACTCGTCCCTCCGGACCTTCTGGAGCCGGAGCCGATCGAACTCGACGCGGCGGGCGAGCCCGTGGACCGGGAGGCCGCCCGGCGTGCGATGCACACCGTGTTCTCGAAGCTGATCGTCGCCTGGCGGGGAATGTACGACGCAGCGTCAGACGAGGTGCCCGCGGACCTCCCCGCAGGCGGTGACCTCGGTGACCTGCTGGCCCGTCTGGAGGAGAGCGGTCAGCAGCAGCTCGGCGCGCCGAGCCCGGAGACCGTCGCGCGGCTGCCGATCGCCGTCGTCAACCGGCTGGCCGAGGAGATCGGCAACGCCGCAAACCCCCGGTAGGCCCCGGCTCCCCCTACTTCGAGGACGTCCTCCTGCCGGTGGAGTCGATCCTCGACGGCACGTGGGGATCAGGGGCCGCCCCCTCCGAGTGGGTGGACTTCCTGCTGATGCGGCGCATGCACTGGTCCTGGGCGGAACTGCAGGAGACACCCGGATATGTTCGCCGCTACTGCGCCGACTTCCTCGGGCTCATCGCCGAGCAGGAACAGGCCGAGCGCCAGCGGGCCCATGCCGCTCAGGCCCACCACATGACTGGGTGAAGGCAGGGTGCGGCATGGCTGAGCTGAGGCCGGGAATCTTCGTCGAGCTGGGCTCTGCCCTCGGAGCCGCCGCCGAGCTCAAGGCGAGGGAAGCGCTGCTGCAGCTCGGCGCCGCGGCTGAACGCCAGGCGAAGATCAATGCCTCGTCCGGTTCCCACGCGCGAGGAACGAAGACCCCGGCCCGGCCCGGGTCGGGGCCAGCGATCATCTCCGGGACCCTGCGACGGTCTCTGATCCACACGGAGCCGCTGCGGGTCTCAGCCGGCTGGGAGGCGCGTGTTGGGACGATGCCCGGCCAGGTCCCCCCGTACAGCAGGAATTCCACGTCAAGCCGCTACGGCCTGGCCCTGGAGACGGGCCTTCGGAACGGTGCCACGTATCCGTTCCTGGGGCCCGCGGTGCGGTTCGTGCGCGTGATCGTTCTGCCACAGGTCATGGTCGCCGTATTCCGCTCCGGGTGGCCGCACCTCTGATCCGCCTCTCCTCCCGACCCTCTCGACGCAGACGAGGGGGTCGGGATGGCTACCGAGGTTGCGGACCTGTACGCGATCCTCCGGGTGGAGACCGCCCCGTTCACTGCGGGCCTGCGGACAGCCTCGGAGGAGGGCGAGTCGTTCGCCGCCCGGTCCGGCGGCATCGGCACCGCCCTGAGCAAGATCGGCGCGGCCACCACCATGGCTGGCGTCGCCGTCGCCGGCGTGAGCCTCAAGATGGCCGGGGACTTCGAGGCCAGCATGGTCAAGTTGACCACGACGGCCGGCGAGTCCCAGGCCAACCTCCACATGGTGTCGGAGGGCGTCAAGCGGGTCGCCGTCGACACCGGCACAGCCACCAAAGAGTTGGCCGACGGCATGTACCTCGTCGAGAGCGCGGGCTTTCACGGGGCCGATGGCCTGGTCGTATTGAAGGCGGCGGCGGAGGGCGCTCGCGCCGAGCAGGCGCCGCTTGCTGAGGTGTCCAACGCGGTCACGTCGGCGCTCAAGAGCTACCACCTCCCGGCCGAGCAGGCCACGACCATCACCAACCAGATGGTTGCCGCGGTCGGCTCCGGGAAGACGACGTTCGGCGAGTTCGCGGGCAGCCTCGCCACCGTCTTGCCGATCGCATCGTCGGCGCACGTCTCCTTCGCGGAGGTCGGAGGCGCGATCGCCACCCTCACCAACCACGGCACCAGCGCGCGGGAAGCGACCCAGGAACTCGCCTTCGCGATCCGCAACCTGCAAGCGCCGAACAATGTCGCGGTGCAGGAGATGCAGAGACTCGGACTGAGTTCGACCGACATCTCTACCAAGCTCGGCGAGCGCGGTCTGACCGGCACGATCGACCTGCTGCAGCGCACCGTGCTGGAGCACATGGGTCCGGCCGGGACCGTCCTGCTCGGCACGTTCAACTCTTCCCAGCAGGCCGCCCAGGACGCGAACGCGATGATCGCGGCCATGCCGAAGTCTTTGCAGGCTGTCGCGCAGGAGTTTCAGGCTGGGAAGGTCTCCCTCGGGGACTGGCGCAAGCAGCTCAAGGGTCTTCCCGTCGACCAGGCCAACCTCGCCGCCCAGTTCTCGAACCTCGTCAACAAGTCCCAGGGGTTCAATCAGCAGTTGAAGGCCGGAGGGCCGGCCGAAGAGACGTTCAACGCCGCCATGAAGAAGATGATGGGTGGCGCCGTCGGCTTGAACACCGCCCTCATGCTCGGCGGCGAGTCTATGGGCGATTTCCAGAAGAACGTCAAGACGGTGGCCGCCGCCGGAGAAGGTGCTGGCGAGGACATCCACGGCTGGGAGGAAGTCACCCGGACGTTCAACTTCCAGATGTCCCAGCTGAAGGAGCGTCTGGAGACCGCGGCGATCACCATCGGCACCAAGCTGATCCCCGTCGTCCTGGCCTCCCTCAACTTCTTCATGCAGCACAAGACCGTCGTCGTGGCCTTGGCGGCGGTCATCGCAGGCGTCCTGACCGCTGCCGTCATCTCCTTCGCGACCGGCGCGGTGGTCGGCGCGGTCAAGGGCATCGCGGACATCGGTTCCGGCCTCGCAGCCGCCACAAGGGCAGTCCGGGACTTCGAGATCGGACAGAAGCTCGCCGCGGCGGCCTCCAGGGCCATGGCGGCTGCCCAGGCCGTCCTGAACGCGGTCATGAACGCCAATCCAATCCTGCTGATCGTCGTCGCGCTCGGGGCGCTCGCTGTCGGGCTGGTCTACGCCTACAACCACTGTGAGACGTTCCGGAACATCGTCCAAGCAGCGTTTCATGGCGTTGCGCAGGCCGCGTCGGCGGTGTGGCAGACCCTTCAATCGATCTGGGCTGCCCTGGTCGGCGCGGCCACGGCGGTGTGGCACGGGATCGAGTCCGCCTGGAACGCGATCGCCTCGGTGACCTCGACAGTGTGGAATGCGATCGCTGACTTCTTCGCGACGTGGTGGCCACTGCTGCTGGTGATCTTCTTCCCGTTCGTGGCGATCGTCGTAGCGATCTGGACCCACTTCCACGAGGACATCATCAACACCGCGGTCACCGTGTGGAACGCGGTCTGGGACTTCCTGTCCTGGCTGTGGAACGGCATCATCGTGCCAGCCGCGCGGACCGTCTGGGACCTCGTCAAGTGGGCCGTGATCTACCCGATGGAGGACACGTGGCAGGGCATCGTCGCCCTGTGGAACCTCGTTTCCGGCTGGCTGTCTGCCGCCTGGAGCGGCATCCTCGCCGTCGCCCGCTCCGTGTGGGACTGGATCCGAGGAGCCATCGTCGGCCCGGTCGAGAACGCCGCGAACGCCGTCGCCAACTGGGTCAGCAGCATCGCCTCCTCCATCAAAAACGGCCTCATCGACGCGTGGAACACCGCGAAGGGCATAGCGGGGGATTTCGCCAACGTCGGTATCGAGATCATCAACGGAATCGGCAGGGGCCTGGCCTCGGGCTGGAACTGGCTCAAGGACCGGGTCAAAAACTTGGCCCACGACGCACTGGACGCCGCGAAGAGCTTCCTCGGTATCTCCAGCCCGTCGAAGGTCTTCGCACAGGAAGTCGGCCGGTGGATCCCGCACGGCATCGCCCAGGGGATCGACGACCACCGGGACGTCGCCGTGGACGCCGTCGGCGACCTGGCTGATTCACTCGCGGTCCCGTGGGGAGGCAGCACCGCCGGTGGCCTCGCCCTGGCCGGCGGCCAGCAGGCGGCCCCGGGCGCCGCAACCGTCGTCGTCAACGTGACCGTCCAGGGCTCGGTCCTCAGCGAGTCCGACCTTCGCGACGTCATCGAGCGGCAGATGTACCGGCTCGGCATGCGCAACTCCACGACCTGGCAGAACTATGGCCGCCACTGACAGTCCAGGGAATGGGGTGCCATGGCAGTCAACCCGAACTGGCCGGTCATCGAGTACGCCTGGGGGCCGGCCTGGGGCGCCAACAGGGGCGGCGTGCCCCAGTCCCGGTACGTAGAGATCTCCACCCGCACCCGCAACCGGGTCGGCCTGCGCCGGGGGCGGCAGTTCGAGCTTGACCAGGTGCGCGCCGGCGAGGCAACGATCGTCCTGGCCAATCGCGACGGCGCCTTCGACCCGAACAACGCCGCCGGACCGTGGGCAGGCAGTGTCACCCCTTACCAGCCGATCCGGGTGCGGGCCCAGTGGCCGCCGAGTATCAACCTGTTGACCCCCACACAGGCGACCGGCGGAGATGCGGGCGGCTACCCGCTCGGTTTCCTGCAGGCCAACGCGGCGTTCTCAACCGACATCGCCGTGTACTCCGACACGGACCCGACGACCGGCCTGATCGTCGCGGACGCGGGCGCGTGGCAGGGCAGCCGCGTCTTCCAGTTCGGCATCACGTTCAACGGCGTCATCGGCCAGCTGCCCTGTTGGAGCGGCCAGGTTGCGGCCGAGCCAGGCACCACCTACACGCTGCAGATGCAGGTCCGCAACGTCACCGCGGGCAGCACTCCGCTGCAGATCCAGCCGGTCATCGGATGGGTCACCTCCGCCGGAACCATCACGTACACGGCGGGCAGCCCCGTAACCCTGACCGGTTCTCCCACCGCGGCCTGGAACCGTCTTACGGTGACGGCCACCGCTCCGGCCAGCGCCTATGGCATGGTGCACGGCGTGCAGTTGCTCGCCGTGCTCACCGTGTCAGCAAACCTCCAAATCGACGGCTGGCAGGTCGAGAAGGGAGCCTCAGCATCGACCTGGGTGCAGCCCGGGGTCGCTTACCCCATCTTCGGGGGGTTCATCGAGCGGTACCCGCAGTCGTGGACGTTCAACGGCACCTATGGTCGTGTGGAGGCCACGAGCGTGGACCCATTCAGTCTGCTGTCGCAGCGTGTCCTGCGGGACCCCCTGACCGAGGAGATCTTCAAGCTGAACCCGCGGTTCGTCTTCACGCTGGGTGACCCGCAGAGCTCGCAAGCGTTCACGGACTCCGTCGGCGCGTTCCCCCCAGCGCCCGTCGGGGTCAGCAAGTCCGGTGCGGGAGCGCTGACGGCCGGGAACCAGATCACCTCTACGTCGCCAGGCGGGGCCTACACCGGGTCAACCGGGACAGTGGTGACGGTCGCCAACCCCAACCCTGGTGCCGGCGTGTTCGGCCCGGCCACGTTCATCAGCCTGAACAACTCGGGCATCACAGGTCCCGCGAATCCCCTGTCCTGGACCCGCATGATCGCCTTCCGCTACACCGGGCCCACGCCGGCTCCCGGCTACTCGGCGACGATCTGGCACTCTGTCGACAGCCAGCACGCCGGGAACTATCCCTCGGGGTCGCAGATCCGGGTTGAGGTGGGCCCGTCTGGCTTTCCCCAGATCACCGTGTACGGTCCGGGCGGAACGGGCCTCTTCGGCGTATTCGGCGGCGCGACGAACGTCGTGGACGGCGCCTGGCACTTGCTGATCTTCGGATACGACCAGGCCTCCGGGACCATCCTGGCGTCTCAGGACGGCTCCGGCGCAGCTGCCTACTTCTTCAGCGTCCCGTCAACTGCCGCTCCGACCGGCCTCGTCTACGACAGCATCGGCGGCTTCGTTGACGGCGCTGGAGGAAACTCCACCTGGAACGCCTATCAGGGCGACATCTCCTACGCCGTCGAGTGGCCCGGGTTCATCGGCCCTGCGAGCTTCACCTCCCTCTACAGGGCTTGGAGGAACTCGTTCACCGGGGACTCCTCCAACGCCCGCTACAGCCGCATCCTCGGATGGGCCGGCTACGCGGGGCCGACCGCGATCTCCACCGGCCTGACCACGTCCATGGGGCCCGCAGCCGTCGGCGGCCAGGACGCGTTGAGCGCCTTGCAGGCGGTCGTAGACACCGAGAACGGCGCTCACTTCGTCGACAGGGCTGGCGTGTTGACGTTCAGGGCCCGTTCAGCCCGCTACAACGTGCTCACCCCGACCACCACCTTCGGGGAACGAGCCGACCTCGGCGAGATCCCGTACGAGGAGTGCCAACTGGACTATGACCCGACCCGGCTGGCCAACATCGTCAAGATCGTTCAGGCGTCCACCAGCCAGACCTTCAGCGCCACCGACACGCCCTCCCAGGTCGCCTACTTCCCCCGCACCCTCTCCCGCACGATCAACACCTCCTCCACACAGGAGTGTCAGGACGCCGCAAACTACCTGCTGAGCCGGTACAAGAAGCCCGCGCCCCGCATCGCCACCCTCCAGATCCGCCCCAGCGCCAACCCGAGCGCTTGGGGCGCCTGCCTGGCGCTGGAGCTCGGCACGAGGGTCAGGGTCATGCGAAGACCACCGGCCCCCGCCCCACCCTCGCAGATCGACTGCCTCATCGAGGCAATCGACTGGGAGCTCGGGGCCGACGGCAACGCTGTCGTTTCTCTCCAGTGCTCGCCTGCCGACCTGACTCCCTACGGCGTCTTCGCCAGCTTCCACACCACCCTCACGATCTCAACGGCCGCGGGCGTTACCGCCATCACGATCAACGCTGGCGCGGACGCCACGAATCCGGCCGCCGCCCAGATCGGCCAGGGCCAGCAGCTCATCCTCGGCCTGGGCACCGCCACCCAGGAGACCGTCACCGTCCAATCGGTCAGTCCCACCACCGCTGGCTGGACGGCTGCGGTCCTCACGCTGACCGGAGCCACCCTCAACCCGCACGCCGCCGGGGACACAGTCTGCGAGCCGCTCCCGGCCGGAACCACCAACGCGACCACCTGGGACGCCTCAGCCAAGTTCGACGCGGCGGCCTTCTCCTACTGAAAGGCACCCGCCATGCCCGGACTCCCTATACCGACCCCGGCAAGCGTCGCACCTGGCAACTTCATCACCGGTGCCCTGTGGAACGCCAACGTCTACAACGGGCTGTTCTATCTCCTCAACCGGCCGCTGTTTGAGGGGTACCAGTCCGCTGCCCAGTCCATCGGCAGCGGCTCTCTGATCGCTCTCGCGATCGACACCACCATTGTTGACACCTACGGCGGGCACTCCAACGCCACCAACAACAGCCGGTACACCGTGCAACCGGGCGCGGCGGGCTGGTACCAGGTGACGTCCACCGCCGGATTCGTCGCCAACCCCAACGGTGCACGCGCGCTGGAGATCCACAAGAACGGCGTGGTGATCAAGCTGGGTTACTCCGGCACTGACGACAGCCGCGCCGACATCGCGGCCGCCCTACAGTGCACCGCCATCGTCCAACTAGCCGCCGGCGACTACGTGGAGGGCTACGTCTACCAGACCTCCGGCGCCGCTCTCTCCACCAATCCGGTGGCGACCGGCATGACCGTCATCTGGGAGCACGCATGACCACGCCCCTCGCTTCCCTCGGGTGCAGTGCCGCCGCCTGCTCCAGTCCCGCCGCGGTCCAGTGGCGTCGGCGCAACGCCAGCGGTGGAACTGACGCTGTGTTCGGCTGCCCCGTCCACGCGATCACGGTGGATGCCGCGGCGCACGTCCACGTCCCCACGTGCACAGCCCCCGACCCGGCACGGGTGCCGGCCTGCAACTGCACGCCGGAACCGCTGCCCCCGGGACGAATGCCGGATCCTGCCACTCAGACCCTGCCGACCGGCTGGACTATCCCCGTGGTCAGGACCGCGGCACCGGTAGTCACCGCGATGCCGTCAGTGCCGCAGGCGCCGTCCTCCCTCTAACCGCCAGGTCCCCGCCCAGCTGGCCGGGGACTTCTTCATGCCCGGAGACACCATGCCCGCCGCTCACCAGCACGGCGAGGTCGCGGCCCACGATCAGGCCGTGACCCACCGCTACACCATGCACTACCCGTCCCACGAGCCGCGCGCCGATGACCCGCACTACGCCGCCTTCGAGGCCTTCCGCCGGCACCACCGCGACGGCGCCGTCTGCTACGTCGGCGAACGCGCCGGCCACGAGCAGTGCTCCGGCGGCCTGGAACTGCACCACGCGGTTCTGGAGTTTGCGACCGCCAACGCGGCGGACCCGGCCGCCCTCCACCGGGACTTCCCGGAGATCGGCGAGCACGCCACGGCCGAGGAGGTCGCCCAGTGGCTGGAGTCCAGCCCGGGTGAGTTCCGATGGCTGTGCAGCTTCCACCACCGCGGCCACGGTGGCGCGCATACCGCGTCCCACTCGGACTGGACCGCCCAGCTCTACGTCCCGGGGCTGATCACGTGAGGCGCCTCAGCGCGGCCGTCGACCGGCTGCTGGCGGCGGTCGAGGCCGTGTCCATCAGCCGGTGGCACATCCTCGCCCTGCTGTTCCTCGGGGCCGGCCTACTGACCCAGGGCGGCAACCAGGCGTTTGAGCTGATCGGCGGCAACTACACCAACGTGATCAGCGCGACGGTGTCCCTGCTGGTGCTGGCCGAGCAGAAACGCGCCGAGGCCCGTCAGGTCGACCGCCACGAGCAGTTGAAGGGCCACATTGAGGCGCAAGCCTCCGAGCCCGGGGAGGTCACGCCATGACATCTGCGATCGGCTACGACGTCTCCGACTACCAGTCCTCGATACCGGCGGACGCCCAGTTCGTCTTCATCAAGGCCAGCGAGGGCGCCCGCACCGGCCAGCAGAACTACGCGGCCAAGCTCGTCGACGCCCGGAGTCGTGGGCTTGTCGTCGGGCACTACCACTTCCTGCACGCGGAGAATCCCGTGGCCGGCGAGGTCGATCACTTCTGCCGGGTGGTCGGTGCTGTACCGGCTGGCGAGCTGCTGGTGCTGGACTTCGAGCCGTACGGGCAGCCAGTCACCGACGCGGCCGCAACGGCGGCGAAGAATGCCTGGCTGGCGGCGGTCAAGCAGCGTTACCCGAACAACCGGGTCGGTCTGTACACGAGCGTCGACTGGTGGCACCGCACCGACGACAACTGCGCGGACTTCCTGTGGATCGCCGACTACGTGCAGGCCGGCTCCCCGCGGATCCAAGCCTCGTGGCGCTTCCACCAGTTCGCGGACAGGCCACTCGACACCGACGTGTACGACGGCACGATCGGCGATCTGCGGGCTTGGGCTGGCGCGGCAGCTCCCGTCCCGGCCCCCAGCGCGCCAGCGTCGCCCACGCCGTGGCCCGGCCTGCAGCTGGTCTCCCGCGACCAGTGGGGCGCCCGTCCGTGGACAGAGCCCAACGGCTCGATCCCGTACGCCGGACCGCGGGCCGGAGTGAAGATCCACTATCTCGGGGACGCCTACACCTTCGGCAGCCACGACACCTGCCCCGCCTACATTCGCAAGATCCAGGCCACCCACATGGACGGCAACGGCTGGTCTGACATCGGCTACTCGTTCGTCGTCTGCGAGCACGGCGTCGTCTTCGAAGGCCGCGGCCTGAACCATCGAAACTCCGCCAACGGGGACGTCCCGCTGAACGGGGCTCACTATGCAGTCTGCGCTCTTCTCGGCTCTGCCGGGTCGACCGAACCCACGCAGGAACAGCTGCAGGGCCTTCGGGACGCGATCGAGTACTGCCAGCAGCAGGGTCCGGCTGGTCCTGAGATTAAGGGCCACAAGGACGGCTACCAGACCGACTGCCCCGGTGACGTCCTCTACACCTGGGTTCAGGCCGGAGCACCACGACCCGCCAACTCTCTGGAGACTGACATGCCCCTCACCGATGACGACGTCAACCGCGTAGCTCAGCGGGTCGTCTACCTGCTCGCTCAGGGACTGGCCGGCCAGGCCCCGGCAGGCGCCGATGACAACCTGAAGTGGTTGCTCGACTGGTACCACCAGTGCAGCCAGTCCAACACCGCCGCCGTCATCGACTACAAGCTCGGCGCGGCCGGCGTGGCGGGGCTGGCGCAGAAGGTCGACGCGGCCCCGGCCGCAGTGGCCCAGGCCCTTGCCGGCGGCATCACCCTCACTGTCGGTACCACCAAGGGGAACTGATGATGTCTGACTCTGCACGTCGCACTGCCCGTACGGTCTTCTCCGTCACTCTGGCCTTGGCCGCCGGGCTGCCGTTGCTCGTCCGTACCGCCGGCCTGCCCGAGACGCTGCCCGGCCTCGGCGCCGTCCTCGCGGTGGCGGCCGCCATCACCCGTGTCATGGCCTTGCCGCAGGTCAATGCGTGGCTGCCGTCCTGGCTGCAGATGACGTCGCCGAAGGCGCCGCTGCCCCCGGTCACGGAGCCGGCGCCGCCTGCGCCTCCGGCCGGGAGCCGCGAGTGAGTACCCCGCCGCCGGACCTGGGCGTCGTTGTCTCGCCCGCCAAGATGTACGAGGAGGTGAGGAGGATCGGCGACGGCCTGATCCGCCTGGAGTCGAAGTTGGACGCCCTCGCGGCCGACCGGACGGACGTCGACACCAGACTCGCCGACCACGAAGCCCGGCTGCGTCACCTGGAGGCGAACCGCTGGCCGCTGCCGACCATCTCGGCGGTCGGCGCCATCATCGCCGTCGTCGCCTCCGTGGCTCCGCTCATCCACTGAACCACCGCGCCCCCGTGCGGCCACGTGTCGGCGGGGGCGCTTCGTCGTTCCCTTAGGAGGCGGCCTTGTCGTACTCGGCTGCCTGCGTGGCGGTCAATGCCTTGGTGACGCGGACGAGCACCGCGCCGTGGACGAAGTCCTGCTCGGCGAACATCGGCTGGGCCTTGCCGATGCCGTCGATGTAGGCGGCCCGGGTCTTCGCGTCGGCCTCGTTGGCGAAGACCTCGACGGTGGCGCCGCTGTCGATTCCGCTGGTGGTGCTGTCGGTACGGGTGTCGATGATGTGTGCCGCGCTTGTGTACTGGTGGGGCTTGCCCAGCAGGTGGTTCGAGTCGGTGTCGGCGGTGATGACCGTGACGGTCTTGGCACTCGGCACCGCCTTCTTGATCTTGGCGGCAACGGCTGCGGCGTCCGGGGCGCTGGCCGGCTCGGCCTGCTTCGGGCTCGCCGGTGCGGCAGAGGTAGCTGCTGCGCCAGCGGCGGGCACCGTCGCGGGGGCTGCGGGTGCGGTCGTTGCCGCGGCCGGTTTGTCGGTCGAGCTGCTGCTGGAGCAGGCGGCGGTCGCGGCGAGCAGGCCGGCGGCGAGGAAGACGAGGGTGGTGCGGCGCATGGTCCCCCCTGGGACGTGGTGCGGGTGGTGGGGGGACCGTATCGATGCTGGCCTCAGCATGTGAGCGGTGTGATGAGTCTGTGACGTCACGGCGGCCGCCGTGATCGCTCTGGTCCGTCCGTGAACCATCGCGCCCCCGCTCGGCTCCGCCGAGTGGGGGCGCTCTCACGCTTACCCGTTGTCCGCGTCTTGCTCGGCAGGGCTGAGATGGCGAACCAGCAACGCCGCCAACAACTCGTCGTCGAGGTGCTCCTCCACGTACATGCGGGGCCACCGCACCTCGCTTGGCCGCCGTAGGGCCTCGGCGAGTTCGGACAGGATTTCGTGGCGCACTTGAGGGTCGAGGCGGCGACGACCAGTATGGGCGACGGCCTCGCTGGTGGTCACGGCCCAGAGCTGCACCCAGGTCGGGTCGAGCTGGGTGGTCGTGAACGCCTGGCCCCATCGCAACTCAACGCGCGCCTCGGCCATCTGCCGCAAGTTGTACGCGGCCAACGACGGGGACACGGTCTCCGGGTCAACGGGGGCCGGCAGGATCCACTCGGCGGACGGCGGTACCGGGGTTCCGGGTCCGGTCTGCGCGTGTCGGTCGCATGGCCGCAACGTCTTTGGCTTGATTGCACGCCGTGTCTCGAACCCGCAGGTGAGGCAGCGGACCTGGCGCTTCTGCCCCAGCTCGCCGGACCACGGTTCGATCGGTTCCCAGCCGGTATCGACGAGCAGTTCCAGTGTGGCCTGCTCCTGCTCGGGGGTCGGGTGCGCACAAGCGCCGACTTCCAGCGTGGTGGATGGCCTGCGGACGACGAATCCGCAGGCCAGGCAGCGCCTCGGCCAGGTCTCCTTGGTCGAGCCGGGCCAATCCGTCAGCGGTTCCCAGCCCTTGGTATCGAGAAGGTCGCGGGCCCGGCGCTCCTGGAGGGTCATCTCGTAGCGCTCGGGTCCGGGTGCAAGTCCCAGCGGCGCCTGCCGCTCAAGGGTCCTGGTCTGTAGCAGCAGGGGCTTGGCGGGTTTGGGCTCAGCCATGGTTGCTCCCGATCGGTCGGTTTCGTCGTCAACGGAGGTCGGTGCGGGCGCCACGTCCGGGGCGCGGGTAGGACGTGACCGTGCCAGCGTCCCAGATCGGCGTGCGGCCGATCCTTCTGGAGGGTTGGGGGGCCTGTTCGCGGGCCACGTAGCCGTGCCAGGTCTTGAGCTTCACTCCCCAGTAATCCGCGCACTGCCGAGAGGTCCACTCGTCCGCCATCTCGGCGGCCTCGCGGTCGCTGACGGCCATCGTGTTCTCCCCTGCTGTTGCCGTGTTCCTATACGCAGGACATTACAGTCTCAGACTGCTTCGTTGCGAGGACTGCGCAATCCAATTGAAAGCATCCTTGCATCAAGACCGACCTTCATGCAAGGATGCTTTCAACTAGAGGAGGCGGCATGACGTCAGCAGAGCGGCTCACCACCCACTACCTCGCCCAGGCCACGGCCTGCATCACGGCAATCGAGGAGGTCAAGCGCAATCCCGCGAACCGCCGACACAGCCGCGAGGTCGCCGACATCGCCCGCGTCTACAGCCTTGCGGCGAATGCGTGGCGGGGCGCGGCCCGGGCCCTCTACAGCGACCTGCCCAGCGCTCCCGACGAGCACGACAGTCGGCGCGCTGACGCCATCAGGTACCAAATCCGAGGGAACGAGCGCCGCGCGGCCCTGGAGGGCGGCGAGTTGCCCGAACCGCCGACCGAGGAGCCCGAGGTGCCGTACGCCGACGACATCGACCCGGTCGACGTGGGCCGCGCCGAGACACACACGTTCAGCGACCCCACCCTCCCGGACGTGCCCGTCGACTCGGTCAGCATCGGGATCTCGCCGGACGGCCGGCACGTCACCGTGGCGGAGGACACCCGGGTCCACGGCGAGACCCACGATCCCGACGGACGCCCGTACACGATCATGCGAAACGCCGAGATCGTGGTGCACCCTAGCGCCGAGTCCGCTCGCGAGGAGATGCTCTACACGGTGGCGCACGCCAGGACCAACCCCGTGGACTGGTACTCCGGACCTGACGCCGGGCTGTTCCTCGGGTGGGGGGAGCGCTACCGGGTCGGGGTGACTCCGCACAGCTCTGCGAGCTGGGCCGCCGCGCTGCTCGACGACCGTACGGCGGAGGTCTCGTATCACCCCAGCAGGGAAGAGGCGGTGGAGGCTGCGTTGGCCGCCGCGGACCGGCTGGTCGCCAAGTTGACCGCCTCCGGTGCCCGCGGTTCCCGGGTGAGCGAGTTGGGCGCGTTGTGGCTGGGCCACCGGGTGGCTCGGGCTCGTGCCGCCGAGTTGAAGTACCGGTTCGCCGACCGTCTCAGGCAGGCTAAGACGGACCGTGTCGTGGACCGCTACGGTGAGATCGACAACGGGCAACTGGCCGGGCTGGCTGGCGTCTCCGTGCAGGCGATCAACCAGATGCTCTGAAGTGGCCCCGCGTTCGCGGGGATGGCTCTTGGCCGTGTTTGATCATGCAGTAGGCCCCGCGATCATAGGTAGCAGAACGCCCCCGCTCTCCTTGGGAGGGCGGGGGCGCTTCGTCGTTACGGGGTGTCGTGCGCCCACCGCCACACGCCGGACGCGTCCGGCTCGTACCAGGACCGGCCGCCGGCGTATTGGCCGTGGGGGCTGACGAGGGCGGTGCCTGGGTCGGGGTCGGCGGTGTCAACGACGGTGCCCATCATGCCTCGTCGGCGATTGCCTTCTTCGCGGCGTCGAGGCTGGCCTGCCAGACTGCCTGGCGTCGACCAGCTTGGCGCTGTTCCTCCCAGAACGGGTGGGCCTCCAGGGTAGCCGCCGCCTCCAGGAAGGCCGCGCGTGCGGCGTCGACGTCGCCGCCGGCCAGGCGCGCTTCGGTCATCGCCCGGTCCGCACGCAGGGCAGCGATGTGCAGGGGCAGCAGGTCGGCGGGAAGTTCGAGGTCGGCCATGCCGCCATCGTACGACCGGGGTCGGACAGCGCAGGTCAGGCGGCCGTCAGGACGCGCGCCCGCTCGGCGAAGTCGGCCACGAGCCGGCTTCGACCGAAAGGCTCCATGCGCCGCTGCAGGTCGGCTACCGCCTCAACGGCTCGGCTGCTCTTGACCTTGCTCGCCAAAGAGAGCGTCCGCAGCCCAGCCGCGTAGGCCTGTTCGAGGTCACGCTTCTGCAGGTGGGTAGAGGCGAGCGCGGCCTGAGAAAGTGCACCGCGGCGGGCGCGCTTCTGCTGGCGAGCGTGGTCGATGGAGCGCTTGGCGTGCTCGGCGGCGCCGGAGTGATCTCCGATGTCCCGGAGGGTCATTGCGTGCTCGCCGTGGAGGTAGGCCGGGTCGATGAAGAGCGCCCACTCGGGCTCCTCGCCAGGGTGAACCTGTTCGGCCGCGGCCTCCGACTGAGTCACCGCGCGAGTGGCGGCCGCCTTGTCGCCCATGGCCGCGAGCGCCCGGCCTTCGAGGGCCCACAGGTCGGCGAGGGCGGCGGCGGACGAACCGCGTAGGCCATGTCGGCCGGACTGGGCGAGCCGAAGTCCTTCCTCGGGGTGTCCGAGGAGGGTTGCCTGGTCAGCCATTCCTGCGAGGACGTGGGCGCCGAGCGGCACGTTCCTGGACTCCTCGGCAAGCCTCAGCGACTGGATGAGGTAACGCTGGGCGGTGCCGTGTTCGCCGTTGTCGTAGGCCATCCAACCGAGCAGGTAGGTCTGTTCGGCTGCCGCCTCGCAGAGGGCTTGGCGGACATCTTCTGCCTGTGGGCGGCGGAGAAGGGGGTAGACGTGGACGTTCATGTAGGCGGCGAGGATGAGTCGCCCGCTACCGCCGCCCTGGAAGATGTCGACCCTCTGGAACTCCGAGAACATGTTCTTGACCGCGGCGACGTCTTCGAGGCGCACACGGGGGCCGGGTTCGGGCTCCTGGTCAAGGGTGGCCAGGAGCCAGTCTCGGGACGGGCCGGTGGCGGCGACGGCGGCGAACGGTGCTGCGGCAAGGAAACGGCGGCGGTCCACGTCTGCTCTCCCCAGGTCAGAGACGGTCTCCACCGTAACTACCCAGTCCCGGTTGTACAGCAGGGAGCGGTCCTCAGCGTGGCTCTCACCAAGCCCGAGATCTGCCGATGTGACCCGGTATCCGACCGCATCCGAGACGATGTCCGCGACGATCCCGGGAATCGGGCGGCGGGGCTGATTGCCCTGGAGCCAGCGCCGTACGGCGGTCGCGTCGGGTGCGACCTGAGGGTGACCGGCCTGGTGAGCTGCAGCTTTGACGCGCCGTGCGAGCTCGGCGTTGCTTAGACCCGCGCGGGCCAGCCACTCGGCGAGCTGAGTGTTCGGCGTCTTCGTCGTCGTCATGTCCCTGTCCTACCCTCTGCTGCCACCCCGTGCAGAAGTGCCACCCTGTGCCACCCCTCCAGCGCTTACGGTCCGGTGATCACAGGTCGACCCTTGGTGGTGATGGTAATCCCACCACGCAAGGAGGGGAGCCGTGTTGACGGCCGCCGACCGCACTGCTTCGGACCTGTCGTTATCGGCATGGACATGGATCGACTCGACGCCGGACGGGCTGGTCGCGTTCATGATGATCACCCCGTCCAGCGGCGAAGCCCGCGGCCTGCGGGCGCTCGCGAGCACCGCAGGACTGGCGCTGCCGGACCAGCCTCTTCCCTCGCCCGGGATTCGGATCGTTCTCGACGGCCCAGACGCGCTCGTCCTGCTGCCCAGGACAACCGGGGCCATTCGGGTACCAGCGGACGACGGCTGGAGCGATTTCGTTCGGCGCGGGGGCGCGATCGTCATCCTGATGGGGCAGCGCTACCTCGACCCGAGCGCGCGCCGGATCGATGTCGAGGAGTACCTACAGACAGCACTGCTTTCTCGGCACCTCTGGCTCGGCAAGACCACGTTGGCTGCCGACTACACCGCCCGGCAGTGCCGCGGCGAGGCCTGCATCTGCTGCGGTCGGCCTGAACCGCCGTTGGGTCCGGCCGGCCACGCCTACACACCGACGTCCGGGGCGCCGCTCGGTTGGGCCGTCGTTGCCCACCTGGCGTGCATCGAGGAGACGGCATGTTGACCGATGAGCTCACCGTCTCGGTAGACGGTCACCTGAAGCCGACGTCCGCGCCGGCACTGCAGGCGCTGGATATTTTGTGGCGGACGCTACGTGAACTGCCGATTGGCGAATACCAGCACCGCGCGATGCACCGCCTCCTGGGCGCCGGCACCACGGTGGAGATGGAGAAGTTCCTCGACGGCCAAGGCCTGGTCGACTTTCCGCTCGACCTGACCGGCGGCGACAAGGCCATCGTGCGGGTGTGGCGGGGGGATGGCCTCACCGCCAGTCAGCGCATCGGTGCCCGCTACATGCCCGAGCAAGTGCAGGCCCCTGGTCGCGGCGTCCCAGGGCTATGGGCGGTGCGAGACACCCAGTCCGACAGCCTGGTCGAGGAGGACGGGCGCGTCCTGCACTTTGCGATCGAGGACAGTGCCCGCGGCTGGATCAACCGTCGTGTATCGCTCGCCGGGTACCGCGGCTATCGGCAGACCATGGAGGACGGCGCGTGAGTGCCGCCGGCGGGAGGCGGCCAGCGGTCGTGATGACGACGGGAACCTGCGTGGGCTGTGGCGCCCACGTGCGAGGTCGGCTGGTGGCGACGGTGGATGAGCGACGGGAACTGGTCGACGGCCACAAGGGGTGCCCGGGCCGCCCGCGCGAGCCACGCCCGCGCCGCCATTCCCGGTGAACTTCCTGGCCAGCCGTACGGCGGTTCGGCTAGCCAGGATCTACCCGTAGAGCAGGCGCCAGGTTGGGACGCTGAGAGCGCGGGCCATCGCGCCGAGGTCGTCGAGGGTGGGTGCTGTGGCGCCGCGTTCCCAGTTGGACACGGACTGCCGGTCCCGGCCGATCATCTCGGCCAGTCGTTCCTGACTCACACTCTGCTGGCGACGTAAGAACCTGATCCGATCGCCGACCTCGCGACGTTCCTGCAGTTGACGGGCGTTGGGTTGACGTTGGCGAGGGGTTGGCACCCCTTGACGCTGGCGGGACCATGACCGAAAGTCTGCATACCAAAGCCACTATTTGATCGCTCACACGTTCGATACACTCGACCCGCCGAGATCCGGGGGGACGGAAATCGGAGTGAACCATGACTCTGCCACCACGCGCCGAAGCGGAGGCCGCCGCGAACGACCTTCGCGAGGCCTGCACGTTGCACGGGATCACGCTGCCAGCCCTCGGCCTGGATGTGGCAGGCGTTGCTGCGGGCTATCCCCTGGTCCAGCTCGGCTCCACCCCAGCAGCGACCGTCCGCCTGCTGGCCGCCGCTCTTCGTCAGGCAGCGGATGCCGACCCACACTCAGAGCCTTGACGACTGCTCGTCTCGCCAAGCACAAGCCAGACCGAACAGGGTCTCTACGCCATAGATTTCTTTGATCTCTGCTACGAGCAGAGCAACGGTTCTCTTGCTGACGCCAAGCTGCTTGCCGATGGCTTCGTAATCCCGCTCCTGGGCCAATTCACGAAGTATGTGTTCGTGCCGGTCAGTGAGTTTTCCATGAGAAGTTTCACCGGCCCAGGTCTCGGCGCGAGCCCAGTCCCGTTCGAAGATTTCAGCAAGGAACCCGGCGACGCCCCGGTCATGGACTATGTAGGCCAGTGCGTCCTTGCTCGTGGCCAGAATGGTGTCTCCTGGAATGACCGCGATCTGGCGGTCGATAACAATCATCCGCTGAAACGGCTCGGAGAGGGTACGAATTTCCGCACCCGCCGCCGTCATCTCGCGAACCCACTCATGCGCGGCCGATCCAGACCGGGCGTTCGCGTGGTACAGCGTCCGCATGATCACGCCACGCCGCAGCACGCCAAGGTCTCGGTCCTTGGTCTCGGCCAGGATCTCCCGGCGGCGCTCACCGCCGGGTTGGCATACCAGCAGTTCTTGCGCGCACCCGGCGAGAACCTGGCCGAGGCGGGCATTGATCGCTGCCGACCCGCGTAGGAGCTCCATGACGCCGGCACGGGCATCTGTTGCCCGGTTGTCGAAGGCGTCCCGGAAGTCGCGCAGGACGTCAGGGATGGCCGCAGCCTCCGTGAGCATTCCGGCGGCCCAGGTGTGGAACGACGCCTCCCACTGGGCGCCGACATAGCTCGGGTCGACGGCTGTGACTCCATTCACTGGGTCATCCCGCAGCAGGCCGAGGTTGAGAAGTTCGCTACGGGCCCCCCCGTCCTCTTCGCGAATCGGCTCGCCAGTGGCAACGAATCGAACGTAAACGTCTCTGGCGTCCCGGCTGATCTCAAACCTGCCCGGGTTGTCCGACTTATACATACTCAACCTTCACTCAAGTGAACCTGCATCAAAATGAACCACGGGAACCCTTGCGACACAACCGAATCACGCGAGATGGTTACAACGGATTGGTGAGCACTCAACAACCCACCCCTCCCGGCCTGGTTGCCCTAAGTCCGCCGCCCAGCTAAGGAGTTCACCATGCTCAAGAAGGCCCTGATGGCCCTCGTTGCCGCCGCTGCGGCAGCCCTCGTTGGCCTGGCCGGCGCCGCACACGCGGCCCCCACGCCGGACCCCGCCCCTGCGGCGACCCCGACACCCACGGCTTCCTACGTCGTCAACGACACCAACTGGGGCGGCTGAGACGCCAGCAGGCCCGGCCGGCGGCTGCTCTTCGACCGGCCGGACCCTTGAGCTCTACAGGGGCTGCCCGGCACAATCGGGCGCTACACGGGGCAATGAGGCCGTTGAAGTCCCACGGGCCTCACCGCTGCCCGGAACCCGCCGCACAGCAGCACTCAAACGCTCCGGAGCCGTCACGGTCGCCAGGCATCCACAACCGCACCGGCTGAAAACCACGGCGACACCCGCGCCCAGGCCCCATTCTCGGAGTATCGGGGAGTACTGGCCGCGACCTTACCCTCGACGCTGCCGTGCACATCGTCCTTCAGAGTGGCCAACCGGAACTCGGGCCTATTGGCGCGGACTTGAAGGCATCGTTCGGCATTCCCTTGCCGCGGCCCTCCGGCGACCCGGCCCTCAGCTGACCAAGGACTGTCCCTGAACATGCGTGCGGCACGTGCAGTCATAGAATTTCCCTCTCCCGTCGCCGAGCGACCCGAGCCGCAGAGCGTCACGCACAGGACCCCCTTGTCGATCATGGCTTCCCTGCGAATCGAGTCGGCGCGGACACACCTGGCGGCCGCGCAAGACGAGGCACTCGCCGCGCTAACGCCAGCCGAGTTAGTCCTTCTCGTAGAGCACCTTCGTAGCTCCCTGTCCGACATGTTCAGCCTCGCGGGGATCCCCTCTTGGCAGCAGTTCGAGCTGCAGGGTGCAGAGGAGGCGAACCTGGCGGTCATGGACCGCCGCGAACTGCAGGTACTGGCCGGCCGCCTTCGGAGGTCGCTGACCAAGGCCATCGCCTAGACGCAGATGAGCCCCCGCCCCTTCCGGGCGGGGGCTCATCTGTGCTTCGGTACCATCCCCTTACCATCCCCTGTTTTCGAAAAGCCGCCTGTTCGGCGATCTCCGGGCTGCGGATCGAGCCGTGCCAGACGAACGGCGCGACGCCGTCCAGCGGGCGCGGGGTGGAGGTGAAGGACTGCAGCGGGGTGCGGAAGCGGCCCTGCCAGTCCACCACCTCCTCGCGCCAGAGCTGGTGCAGCAGCGCGTAGTTCTCGATCGCGAGCGGGATGCCCTGGCGGATGTCCTTGCCGAACCACGGGTAGACCGGGCCGGTGTTGCCGCGGCCCATCATGAGGTCCACCCGGCCGTCGGCGAGGTGCTGGAGCATCGCGAAGTCCTCGGCGATCTTCACCGGGTCGTTGGTGGTGATCAGCGTGGTCGAGGTGGAGAGGATGATGCGGTCGGTCTGCGCGGCGATGTAGCCGAGCATGGTCGTCGGCGAGGACGGGACGAACGGCGGGTTGTGGTGCTCGCCGGTCGCGAAGACGTCGAGGCCGACCTCCTCGGCCTTGCGCGCGATGGCCACCATGGCCTTGATCCGCTCGTGCTCGCTCGGGGTGCGGCCGGTGGTCGGGTCGGGGGTGACGTCGCCGACGGTGAAGATTCCGAACTGCATGCTGCTCACCACACTCCAGGTCGGCCCCTCGCCCGGGCGCTCGGGGCGCACGGGGTTCTCGGGGCGGATCGTTAAACTTTCAACCTCCTTAGCATCCGGGTGCGGATCGTTATTCCCGCCCACACTTGAGGGAGGAACTCCGGAAGGGCGGCGAACCGATGGCGACGTACATCGCGGTGAGCGCGCTGAGCCACGAGGGCCTGGTGCGGCAGCACAACGAGGACAGCCTCACGGTCGGGCCGTGGACACTCTGCGCCACCGTGACCGGCAACCCGCAGACCCTGCTGTTCCCGCTCGGCCCGCCCTGCGTGGTCGCCGTGGCGGACGGCCTGGGCGGCCACCCCGGCGGCGAGGTCGCCAGCGCCCTGGTGGCCCGCCGCCTGGCCGCCGACGGCGCCGGACTGGACAGCGAGGAGGCCGTCCGGGAGGAACTCCAGGACTGCAACCGGGCGGTGTACGCGGCCGCCGCCGGCGAACCCGAGCTGGCCGCGATGGGCACCACGGTGGCCGGCCTGGTGCTGCTGCCCGGCCGGGCGGTGTCCTTCAACGTGGGCGACAGCCGGGTCTACCAGGTCGCCCCGGACGGGCTGCACCGGGTGAGCGTGGACGACAGCCCGCCGCTGCCGCCCGGCCGGCGCACCACCTCGGTGGTCACCCAGACCCTGGGCGGCTCGCTCGGGCTGACCTTCGTCGAGCCGCACGTGCGCGCCGCACCGCTGGCCGCCGGCGACCGCTACCTGGTGTGCAGCGACGGCCTGACCGACCCGGTGCCGGAGGAGGAGCTGGCCGCGCTGCTCGCCCGGCCGCACGACGGCTCCGACCGCGCCGACGGGAGGGCCGCGTTCGAGCTCTGGAAGGCGGCGATCGCGGCCGGCGGGCCGGACAACATCACTCTGGCGCTGGTCCGGATCGGCGAATAGGCCCGGTCCGGCCGAGCCTCCGGCGGGAACGGACCCGCCCCGGCGGGGCGCCGAAGCGCTCCGCCGGGGCGGTCACCTGTCCGTTTTCGGTCGCTCGACGAGCGTCCGGTCAGAGTTCGCTCGTGACGCTCACCCCGCTGAAGCCCTGCTGGGCGTAGAGGCTGAAGTAGACGTAGCCGGCCGGCGGGTTGGTGATCGTCAGGGTCTCGGAGTTGTCCGGACCCGACGAGTGCGCCGTGCTGGCGTCGGTGTACGCCCAGGAGGCCGGGTTGTAGTAGAGGTCGCCGTTGCCGGTGCCGCCGCTGGTGGTGACCTTCACCTGCTTGGTGCCGGCCGGCACCAGGAGGTAGAAGTGCGCGTAGTTGCCGGTGGTCGCCGCGATGTTGCTGCGGGCGCAGTTGGCGTCCAGCTTGCGGATGTCGGTGCCGGCGCACTCCGGCAGCTGCGGCTGGGTGGGCGTGCCGCCGTCGGAGGCGCAGGCGCCGTTGGCGCACGCCGTCAGCCAGCTGTCGAAGCCGGCGTCGTAGCGGGTGCCGATGGTGGTCTTGAGCAGGGTGCGGGCGCCGGCCCAGTCGCCCGCCCGGTACTTGGCGAGGACGGAGTCCAGGTCGCCGCGGTGCTGCTCCAGCATGTAGCGGACGGCGAGGTAGCCCCAGCGGTAGACCCGGTCCTGGTCACCGTAGGCGGTGTCGAAGAGGTCGCTCAGCTTGTAGGTGTGCCGGGCGGCGGCCGCGATGGCGGCGTCGTTGGTCACCTTGCGGTACGAGTACGAGATGTACTCGGCGAAGCCCTCGACCCACCAGACGGTCGGGGTGGTCATGCCGGCGTTGAAGTCGCCGTACATGTCGAACCGGCCGTCGAGGTAGTGGGTGTACTCGTGGTTGAGGTTCCAGATCTCGAACGACGGGCGGGCCCACTCGGCCTCGTAGCAGAGGAAGCGCGGCTGGTTGCCGGCCTTGGCCGGGTCGCCCTCCAGGTACATGCCGCCGTTGTTGGTGTCGATGCCGTAGATGGCCGCGGCCAGCACCTGGTAGTCCAGGGAGGAGTGGAAGACCACCACCTCGATCGTGGTGTTGCTGTCGTCCTTGACCGGGCCGTTGTCGCGCACCACCGAGTGGAAGTACGCGTCCTGGCCGGTGAGGCTGGTGCAGGCGGTGCCCAGCTGGGTGTTGTCCAGCGCCTGGGCGATCAGCTTGATGCTCGGGCTGCAGGTGTAGTTGACCGTCAGCACGCCCGCCTTGAGCTGGTCGGAGGCGTTGCAGGTGCCGTAGTAGGCGCAGTTGGCGGCGTCGTAGTAGCCGACCCCGTCCGCGACCGCGGCCCACTGGTAGACGGTGCGACCGTTCGGCGCGGACTGCGCGACCAGCGACTTGGCGAGCGGACGGACCTTGGGCTGGAGCGCCGTGTCCTTCAGGAAGCGGGTCAGCTCCTTGGCCGCGTTGTAGACCAGCACGCCGAAGTCGCCACCGAGCTGGTCGTTGTTGCGGGTCGCGAAGGCGGACAGCGCGTCCAGCACGCTCGGGTCGGCCTCGACCGCCGCGTCGAAGCCGTTCACCTGGTGACCGCGGAACAGCACCGTGAAGACCGGGTTCACCGCCCAGGCCATGCCGGCCGGGTTCCAGGTGGCGCTGCTGTAGTCGTTCAGCAGCTGCTTGACCACCGGGAGGTAGCGGATGTTCTCCTGCGCGCTGTCGATCAGGGTGACGGCCTCGCCCAGGATGGGTGCGTTGCCCGCGGCGACGTCCCGCACGTGCGCGCCGCCGAAGAAGGCGTCCAGCCCGGAACGGATCGCCGTCTGGAGGGCGGTGCCGTAGGTGCCGACGTCGTCCTTGTGGTACCACTGCGCGAAGTACCCGGCGCGCAGGTACAGCACCAGTTGCTCGACGGAGGTCGAGTTGTCGCCCGGGTAGCTGCCGGACGCGTCGCGCAGCGCGTACGCCACGGTGGTCATCTGCTCCTCACGGAACGCGCCCCTCGCGTCCGCGCCGGTGAGCTGGAAGAGCCCGTTGATGCACTGGATGTCGGCGGCCTTGATGTGCTGGACCAGGTCGCCGCCCGTCCGGCCGGTGAAGTCGCCGACACTGCAGGGCTGTGCGGCCGCCGCGCCGAGGGCGAAGGCCTTGGCGGTCGGCCGGGCCTCGGCCGGCCGGGTGTCGAGCGGGAGCGGGGCCCGCTGGTCGGCAGAGGCGAACTGCCGGTCGGCGTGGCCGCGTTCGGGGGCGCCTGCGGCGGGCTGCGGCGCCGGTCCGGCGGGGGTGGTGGGGGCGGACGCGCCGCCGGGGGCGGCGGCGGGGGCGGCCTTGCTCTGTGGGGCGAACAGGCCGATCGTCAGGAACATGGTCAGGGCGAGTACTAACAGCCTTGCCAGCTGCGGGAGTCGCAGCAGACGCGCGGAACTCACGTGGGGGCCTCCGGGCCGTCGTCGGCCGCATTGGGGGTGCGACCGGTGGGGTGGTGAGGACCGTTGGCGACGGCGCCTCGTGGGCGGTTCCGTCGTACACACGGTGGGGAGTGTGACATGTACCATGGCACACATCACATGACGTTGGGTAGCCCCGCTCATGTGAGCGATTCGCGGGGGAACGACGAAGGGGCCGTGCCGGCGAATCGCCGACACGGCCCCTGCGCTTGGGGGTTGACGCCCCGCTCTACTACTTCCGCAGCAGCAGGATCACACCGGCCGTCACCAGGCCGACCAGGACCGCCGCCGCGCCGTACGCCAGCCGGTGCGCGCGCAGCACCGGCAGGAAGCGGTCCACGGCGTAGCGGCCCGGACCGGTCAGGGCGAGCGCGGCGGCACCCGCCGTGAGCAGCAGCTCGTACTCGCTGCCCTTCGGGGCGAAGAAGCCGCCGCCCCAGGTGACGGCGATCGCGTTGACCATCGTGCCGACGATCGCGGCACCCGCCAGCGGGGTCAGCAGGCCGACGGCGAGGGCCAGTCCGCCGAGCGTCTCGGTGAGGCCGGCGACCACGGCCATGGCGTTGCCCGCCGGGTAGCCGCTCATGGTGAAGAACTGACCGGTGCCGTCGATCCCGCCGCCGCCGAACCAGCCGAACAGCTTCTGGCTGCCGTGCGCGGCCATGGTCAGGCCGAGGGCCAGGCGCAGGAGCAGGAGTCCGGCGTCGTAGGCGTGCGGGGAGGTCGTCGCGGAGTCGGGGGTCGCCCGGCCCGGGAGGACGGTGGTGGTGGGGGCGGTCGTGCTCGGGCTGCTGCTCGGCATGCGCGTCTCCATCGATCGGGATCGGTCGTAGGGGTGTGGTGGCGCGGCCGGGCGGGTCGTCCCGCGGCTGTTGTTCAAATTTGAACCGGCCACTCCTCGACCGTACCTTGGAGTTCGAATTTGAACAACTGACGGATCGTGGACAACTCGCGGGCCCGACCCCGCCCGGGGCAGGGTGGAAACATGGCTCAACGCAGGCAGCACCGGCGGACCACGACACCCGGCACGCCCTACCCCGGGGCCCTCGCCGCCTTCGGCGAACGCGTCCGGCTGACCACCCCCCGCCAGTGGGACGCCCCCACCCCGTGCGCCGACTGGTCCGTCCGCGAGCTCGTCAACCACCTCACCGGCGAACAGCTGTGGATCCCCGAACTGCTGATGGGCGCCACCATCTCCGAGGTCGGCGGCCGCTTCGACGGCGACGTCCTCGGCGACGACCCGGTCACCGCCTGGACGGAAGCCGCCGACGCCGCCCGGGACGCCTTCGCCGTCCCCGGCGCCACCGAACTCACCGTCCACCTCTCCTTCGGGGACGTCACCGGGCAGTACTACCTGGACCAGCTCACCACCGACCTCGTCATCCACAGCTGGGACCTCGCCGAAGCCATCGGACGGCACACCCGGCTCCCGGCGGAACTCGTCGACTTCGCCCTCGGCGAGTTCGCCGGCTACGGGGACCTCTCCGGGAGCGGCCTGTTCGACCCGCCCCTGCCCGTCCCCGACGACGCCGGCCCGCAGACCCGCCTGCTCGCCCTCACCGGGCGGCGCGACCGGCCCTGACACGGCTGGGGTGCGGCGCGACCGGCCTGATCTCCGGCGGCCGGCGTGGCGCGACCGGCCCTGACCTGCGGCGACCGGCGTGGTGCCCGACGCCGGATACTGGAAGGAGCGGGGGCCGCGATCCGTGCGAGAGGCGGGCACGCCATGAGCCGCAGGCCGGACATCCTCGGCGAGTTCACCGCCGACCACCGGGCGGTCACCGAGCTGCTCGACCGGATCGAGCGGACGCCCGCCGGCGCCGCCGAGCGCACCGACCTGCTGGCCCGGCTGACCGACCTGCTGTTCACCCACTGCGCGGCCGAGGAGGAACACCTCTTCCCGCTCGTGCAGCACGACGTGCCGGACGGCGGGGCGCTGGTGTTCGGCAGCATCCACGAGCACCTGGCGATCGGGCAGTACCTCTCCGACCTCCAGGGCCTCGGCCCGGCCGACCCGGCCTTCGACACCCTGCTGCGCGGCCTCGCCGACACCCTGCGGCGCCACCTCGCCGTCGAGGAGAAGCAGCTCTTCCCGGCCGCCCGCAAGGCCCTGCCCGCCACCTCCCGAGCCGCGCTCGGCGACCGACTGCGGGCCGAACGCGCGGAAACCGCCGAGGACGCCGAGGGCCCCGGGCCTGCCGAAGCGGGCGCAGCGGGGCCGTGAACGTCAGTTCTTCGGGCTGATCACCGCGAAGCGGCCGCCCTCCCGGTCCTGCAACCGGGCCACCCGCCCGTACGGGGAGTCGAAGGCGGCCCCCACCGCCGAACCGCCCAGCTCCACGGCCCGGGCCAGCGCCCGGTCCGCGTCCGGAACGGCGAAGGACACCTCCCAGTGCGGCGACAGCCCCGCCGCACCGCCCGCCTGCTCCCTCGCCAGCGCGGCGACGCTGTGGCCCTCCGCCCGCAGCACCACCCGGTCGTGCTCCCAGCGGACGTCGAACCGCTCCGGGTCACGGCCGTCCCAGCGGAACACCTGCCCGTAGAACAGCGCCGCCGCGAACGGGTCCGGCGTGCGCAGCTCGATCCAGACCGGCGCGCCCGGCAGGTCCAGCCGCCGGGCCCGGCCCAGCGGGCCCTCCCAGATGCCGAACACCGCCCCGGCCGGGTCCGCCGCGAAGGCCACCCGCCCGGCGTCGAAGGCCAGCGGGCCCACCGCCAGGGTCGCGCCGCGCTCGCGCACCGCGTCGGCGGCCTCGTCCGCGCTCTCCGTACCGAAGTAGCTGGTCCACGCCACCGGCATCGCCCAGTCGCTGCCCGCGACCCCCAGCCCGGCCACCGCCTCCCCGCCGGTCACCGCGTGCAGGTACGGGCCGAAGCGGTCCGGCCCCGGCTCGAACTCCCAGCCGAGCAGCGGCCCGTAGAACGCCTTCGCCCCCTCCAGGTCCCGGGCCGTCAGGCTCACCCAGCACGGAACGGCCGCCACGCAGCGCACCTTGGCGGTCTCACCGCTGCCCATCGCGGACCTCCTCGCCCCCCGGCCGCCGGGCCCCTCCCGACTCCCACGACCCACCGGCCGCCCGGGACGCCCACAGCCTAGGGTGATGGGCGTAGCGCGTTCCGGGAGGCATGGCCGGGATCAGCGCACCCAGTTCTTGAGCGGCTCGGTGTCCAGCGAGATCCCCACCGGCTCGGGGAGGTGGACGGTCTTGCCGAACAGGAGGATCTGCGCGGTCTCGTAACGGACGCCGTCGGGCTGGCTGTAGACGGTGACCTCGGCGGAGTCGCGGTCGATCAACAGGTAGACGGGGATGCCGGTCTCGGCGTAGGCGCGCGGCTTCTCGACGCGGACGCGATGGTCGGCCACGGATTCGTAAGAGGTGACTTCGGCAACCATCAGTGCCTCGTCCGCGCTCACCCACTCCCCCTGCCCGGTAAGGGCCTCGGAGGGGGCCAGCATGCCGTCCGGGTGCGCGCGGCCGCCTCGGGCGCCCTGGACCCTCAGGCCATGGCTGTGCAGCCAGAGCTCAGGCCGCGCCTGGAGGCAGCTGCGGACCAGCCATTCGAGGACGCGGCCGTGGTTGCCGTCCCGCAGGGGCTTGACTCCCAGCCTCCCGTTGAGGAACTCCAACCGGACACCTTCGATCGTGCGGGCTGCGAGCCGGGCGAGTTCCTCGAATTCTTCGGTCAGCAGCTGTGGTCGGTCGGGGCCGTCGATCTCGACGCTCATTCCTGGGTCGGGGCTCATGTCTGTGACCGTAGAGCCACGATCCGACAGCGCCGGTCCGGGCCGGGGGCGCGTTGCGGGTGGCTCGGAAGAGCGGCGCGGGAAATGTGACCCAGGTCACATCGAAAGGCGAAATTTCCGGGGAGGGAATCCCCGTTTGGTCTTTCGTAGGCAGAAGCGGGGAGAACCTCCCCGGTATCCTGAAGGAGCAGTCGCCGTGACCACCGCCGCCACCGAGCCGGTCCGACCCGTGGAGACCGTCCGTGCGCCCAAGCTGCGCGCTGACGCGACCCGCAACCGGGAGCGGATCGTCCTGGCGGCTCGCGACGCCTTCGTCGAGCACGGCGCGGACGTGCCGCTGGACGAGATCGCGAAGCGGGCCGGGGTCGGCAACGCCACGCTGTACCGGAACTTCCCGGACCGCTCGGCGCTGGTCCGCGAGGTGGCGCTGCTCGTCAAGAACCGTATCCTGGCCCTCGCCGAGACGGCGACGGTCGAGGCGGACGCCCCTGACGGCGTCCCGTTCGACGCCCTGCAGCGGTTCGCGCACGCGACCGTCGCGGAGAAGCTCGGCGCGCTCTGCCCGATGTTCACCAGCCACGTCGACCCGTTCGACCCGGACCTCACCGAGGCCCGCGAGCGCCTGACGGCCGCCGTGAGCGGTCTGATGGAGCGCGCCCGGGCGGCGGGTGAACTGCGGGCGGACGTCGACCACGGCGACCTGTTCATCGCGATCAGCCAGCTGACCCGGCCGCTGCCGGGGACGTCCTGCCGGCTGCTCGACGACTTCGTCCACCGGCACCTGCAGCTGTTCCTGGACGGGCTGCGCACGCCGGCCCGTTCGGTGCTGCCCGGCCGGGCCGCGACCTTCGAGGACTTCCAACCCCACCACTGACCCACCAGCGGTACCCCGACCGACCGACCCGCCCTCCGGACCGCGCCGACCACCGGCCCGCCAGGAGCTGATCCCCGCACGCCCCGCACCGACGCCCCGTACGGCGACCAGCCGTCCCCGTACGGCGGTCGACCCTTGTCGCACGCCACGCACCCCGAAGTGAGTACCTCCATGCCTGAAACCGACGCCCGAGCGGCGACGCTGCCCGATCCCCGGCGCTGGAAGGCGCTGATCTTCATCGGCCTCGCCCAGCTGATGGTCGTCCTGGACGCCACCATCGTGAACATCGCCCTGCCGTCCGCCCAGCGGGACCTGGGCATCTCCGACGGCAACCGCCAGTGGGTGATCACCGCCTACGCGCTGGCCTTCGGCGGCCTGCTGCTGTTCGGCGGCCGGATCGCGGACCTCTGGGGCCGCAAGCGGACCTTCGTGGTCGGCCTGGCCGGCTTCGCACTCGCCTCCGCGCTCGGCGGCGCCGCGGCCAACACCGCGATGCTGCTCGGCGCCCGCGCCCTCCAGGGCGTGTTCGGCGCGCTGCTCGCCCCGGCCGCGCTGTCGCTGCTGGCGGTGACCTTCACCGAGGCCAAGGAGCGCGCCAAGGCCTTCGGCATCTACGGCGCGATCGCCGGTGGCGGTGGCGCGATCGGCCTGATCCTCGGCGGCCTGCTGACCGAGTACATGAACTGGCGCTGGACCTTCTTCGTCAACGTCCCGTTCGCCATCGTCGCCGCCGCGGGCGCCGTCCTGGTGATCCGCGAGCCCGCCGAGGGCCGCAACCGCAACCGGCTGGACGTCCCCGGCGTGCTGCTGGTGACCACCGGCCTGGTCTCGCTGGTGTACGGCTTCACCCGCGCCGAGTCCAGCGGCTGGACGGCCGCCAGCACGCTGGGGCTGTTCGTCGCGGCCGTCGTGCTGCTGACCGCGTTCGTCCTGGTGGAGCGCCGGGTCAAGGCCCCGCTGCTGCCGCTGCGCGTGGTGCTGGACCGCAACCGCGGCGGGGTGTACCTGTCGCTCGGCCTGGCTGTGATCGGCATGTTCGGCCTGTTCCTGTTCCTGACCTACTACCTGCAGCTCGTGCGCGGCTACAGCCCGGTGCTGACCGGCGTCGCGTTCCTGCCGATGGTGGCGGGCATGATCACCGGCTCGACCCAGATCGGCGCCCGGCTGATGACCCGCGTCCCGGCGCGGTTCCTGATGGCCCCCGGCTTCCTGGTCGCCTCGATCGGCATGCTGCTGCTGAGCAACATCGGTCTGGACACCTCCTACCCGATGCTGATCCTGCCCGGCCTGGTCCTGATGGGCCTCGGCATGGGCACCGCGTTCATGCCGGCGATGAGCCTGGCCACGCACGGCGTCCAGCCGCGCGACGCGGGCGTCGCCTCGGCGATGGTCAACACCTCGCAGCAGGTCGGCGGCGCCATCGGCACCGCGCTGCTGAACACCATCGCGGCCAGCGCCACCACCAGTTGGCTGGCCTCGCACGCGACCGCCGCGGCGGCCACGTCGCCGGCGGCCGCCCAGGCCCTGCAGTTCCAGGGCATGGTGCACGGCTTCACGACCGCGATCTGGGTGTCCTTCGGGATCCTGGTGGCGGCCTCCGCGATCGCCTTCACCCTCGTGAACGCCGGTCGCCCGGACGCGGCGTCGGCTTCGGGCGCCGGTGCGGCGAAGAACGACGAGGTGCCCGTGATGGTGCACTGACGCCTGCGGGTTACTCGGGTGCGTACGCGGCCCGTCCGGTGTCCCCTTCCTGGGGCGCCGGGCGGGCCGCTCGCCGTTTCCGGGGCCGGGCGTTGGCCCCACCCCCACCCGGCAGACGACAAGGCGGGGCACCGCAGGGTCACGGTCGGCCGCTCAGCACTGCACAGCGGCGTTGCCGTAGTTCTCCTCCATGTTGACGTCGAGTCGCTCCTCGGCAGACTGGCCGTCCCGCTGGACGGCCACCCGGTACCGGCCCTGGAGGTTCCTGGGGATGGCGACGGCGTAGACGGTGTGGAGCACGCCGTCCACGGGAATCGAGTACCCGGCCTGAACCGGGAAGTCCCGCCCCTGACACGAGAGGCGATCGACCGTTTCACCGTTGGCCATCAACAGCACCGACCAGTTGCCTTCGAACAGGCTGGCACCGATGAAGGTGCCGACTCCTGGAGTCGGCCGCTTGGCAATCTCCGCGAGCGGCACGCAGCCTCGGGACAGCACCCGATCCGAAGCCGTACAGATGTCACCGGTCTTCTCCGCCTGCCAGATCAGCTCCGGCCCGTAGCCGTTGCTGAACCGAAGCTCCGTGAACGCGTCACCGGCAGGCGCCGTCCCTCTCTCCTTGGCCGTTTGCAGGATCAACTGCGTCATCTGGCCGGACCGGTCCGACACCGTCGGCGCGGGAGTCGCCCCGGCGCCGGTGCCGGTCTGCCCGGACACCGTGGTGCACGCGCAGGCGCTGAACGCCAAACCCGCGACAACGGCGCGAAGCTTCCCGGAGATACCCCTCGCGCAGCTCATTCCCCTCCTTCGACCCCTGTCAAGCGGTGCTGGGTCACGATCGGTCCAGCACTGCCACAGCTCCCTGATGTCCTGTACCGGTGCCCCGGGTTGGTAGAGGACCGGGGCCCAGTTGCTGACGTAGACGGTCCCCCACGTCTTGGCCACCGTCCCCCATCGTCGTAGTAGTAGGTCGTCTCGTACACCCGTCGGGTCACGATGGGCGAAAAGCCGTACAGCTGGTGGGACACGGTGGGCCGCAGCGTCGGCTTCTGGTCCGCCGTCACCGAGTCGGTCGTAGCCCGCCCTGCGGATCGGCTCGTCCTTCTTGACCGTTCAGGCGCCGATCGCACACGGGCAGCCCTGCCCCCCTCGAACTGGCGGCCCCCGTCGACGAGAATGGAGTCGCCCGGAGCGCGGGCGCGCTCACCCGCAACCGCGCCCGGCTGTCCCGCGGATTCCACGGCGAACACGCCCGGATCGCCGAGCCCGCCGCCGAGGAGTGCCGCGAGATCACCGAGGGCCACGGGCACTGACCCGCGGCCCCGGCCCCCACGCCAGAGGGAGGACAGATGCACGACCGATCCGACCAGCTCGCCGACAACAGATACCTCCTGCTCACCACCTTCGGCGAGGACGGCACCCGCCAGGACTCGCAGATCTGGGTGGTGCCCGACGGCACCGCGCTCGGCGTCTGGACCCCGGCCCACTCCGGCGAGGCCGAACGGATCCGGCGCCACCCCCGGGTGCTGGTCGGCCCGTGCGACGCCCACGGGCGCCCGACCGGACGCCCGGTGCCGGCCCGCGCACGGCTCTGCGACCCGGACGACACCGCCCGCTACCGCACCTCGCTGATCAACAAGTACGGCCTGACGGCGCTGATCGTGCTGGCCCGCAGCCGGTTCCGGGTCGGGCTGGCCGGGACGGTCGGCATCCGGATCACGCTCAACGAGCTGGAGCAGCGGCTGGTCGGGCCCGAGTGGCAGCTGCCGACGACGTACTGCGTCAACTGACTCCGTCGGGCGACCTGGTGGCGCCGAGGGCCGGGGACCGGGCACGGACTTGCCCGGCCCCCCGGCGCTGTTCGCGGGGACCGCTCTCAGGGCCCGTCGTCCGGTGCCTTCGCCAGGTCCCCGGGTTCGCACGCCTCCCGGCCCGTCGCCAGGTGCACGACCCTGACCGACCGGTCGGGGCCGCCGGGCACGACCCGCTGTTCGTGCCCGCAGCGCGGGCAGATCAGCGGGATGCGCGAACGGTGCTCCCGGCCGCCGGCGTGGCCGCCGTCCGGGTGCGGGGCGCTCACGTCAACGGGTGGGTCGGGACCGGGCTGACCTCCTGGATCTCGCCGTGGGCCTTGGTGAGCAGCTGCGAGGCCAGGTCGTTGAGCGCTCTGGCCCCCGCGATCTCCTCGCCAACCCGCAGCTGTTCCGGGTCCGAGGGGTGGCGGCTGCTGTAGCCGTGGGCCCGTAGTTCCCTGCCGTCGCGCAGCCGCAGCATGGCCGCGGCGGTCGTGCGCGGGCCGTCCTCGCGGAACTCCATCTCGATGTGCCAACCGACCAGAGTCTGCATGGCGGATCACCTCCATCGATTACTCCTCCGGTTACTCCTCCAGAGTGCGCCGCACCCACCGTGAACACCAGGGCAGGCGGACCGGAGGCAAGTTGAACGCGTTCAACTCTGCGGCGTAGAGTCGTCCACGACCAAGGTTTGAACACGTTCAAGGAGGTGCTTCCGGCATGGGCAAGGGCACAACAGAGCTGGTGAACCTGCTGGTCCTGCTCGGTATGGGCGCCGTCGTCCCGCTCGGCCTCGCCCTGATCGGCGAACCCGGCCTCGCCCGCGTCCGCCGGCTCTGGCCGCTCGCCGCCGTCCCCGGCGCGCTCTCGCTGTGGCTCCCGCGCGGCGGCCTCGCCACCGGCAGCGCCGCCCTCTACGCGCTCGGCACCCTGGCCGTCGCCCTCCACGCGCCGCTACGGCTGCGCCGGACCCGCTCGCTCGCGCCCGCCGAACTCGCCGTCCTCACCGCGCTCGCCGCCCCGGCGGTGGCCGGCACCGCCCTGGTCGCCGAGCGCTCCGGCTACCCGCTGTTCGGCTTCGAACCGCACGTCCTGGCGCTGACCGTCCCGCACTTCCACTACGCCGGATTCACCGCCGCCCTCGTCGCCGGGCTGGTCTGCCGCAGCACCCGGGCGGGTTCCGGCGCCGCCCGCTGCGCCGCGCTCAGCGTGCCGGCCGGGACGCTGCTGGTGCTCGCCGGGTACTTCCTCGGCACCTGGGTCCAGTTCGCCGGGGCCTGCGTGCTCACCACCGGGATGTGGCTGGTCGGCCTGGTCACCTGGCGCGACCTGCGGCCGCGCGCCGCCGACCCGGTCACCGCCCGGCTGCTCACCGCCTCCTCGGCCGTCCTCGCCCTCACCATGCTGCTCGCCCTGTGGTGGGCCCTCGGCCAGGCGTCCGGGCTCCCCCACCCCACCCTGGCCTGGATGGCCGCCACCCACGGCGTCGGCAACGCGCTCGGCTTCGCGCTCTGCTCGCTGCTCGCCTGGCGCCGGATCACCACCACGGAGGACCACCGATGACCGACCTCAGCTACCCGGAGCAGGGCGCCAGCGCCACCGGCCACCTGCCCGGCGGGTACCGCCACCTGCGGCACCGGGCGCTCGTCGGCCGGGGCCGCCCCGCCCTGGAGGTGGCCGGGGCCGCCCTGCTCGGCTGGCGGATGCACCGGCTGGCCGGCGTGCGGATCGACGCCGACGCGGACCGGGCCGCCCCCGGCGTCGCCGTGCACTGCGCGATCGGCGTCGGCCCGCTCCGGGCCGGCGCCCCCAACCGGGTGCTGGCCACCGTCGACGGCCCGGACCGGTACGGCTTCACCTACGGCACCCGGGCCGGCCATCTGGCGTGCGGCGAAGAAACGTTCCTGGTCGAACTGGAGGCGGACGGGGCGGTCTGGTTCAGCGTGACCGCCTTCAGCCGTCCGGTCGCCCGGTACGCCCGGCTGGCGGGACCGCTGCTGCCGCTCGCGCAGCGGGCCTTCGCCCGGCGCTGCGGCCGGGTCCTGGCCCGGATCGCGGCGGACGCGGGGTAATGCCTTGGCCCGACGGGCGGGCCGTCCGGGATGATCACCCGGTGATACGCATGCAGCCGGCCCTCGATGTCGCCGCAGGGCAACCGTGACCAGCTTCCTGACCCACCGGGCCCGGGTGCACGACGAGCGGCTGCCGGCGCGCCGGCGGCTCAACGCCCTGCGGACCTGCCTGACCTGCTTCGCGCCGTACGGCTTCCGGGCCACCTACCACCACCTCACGCTCAGCGCCCGGATGCCCCGGCTGCTGGAGGCCGACCCGGACTCGCTGGTGCGGGCCGTGGAGGAGCTGCACGAGGCACGGGTCCTGTGGCTGGCCGGGGCGCAGGAGTACGCGGCGCGGCGCCGGGCGGAGAAGCGGGCCGGGCAGCGGCAACCGTCCGAGCCGGTGTGGTGGAACCGCCCCTGGTGGGGCGCACCGGACGCGGCCTGGCGGGCGGACCCCTTCCTCCACCCGCCGCTGCGGCTGCCCGACTACGTCCGGCGGCAGAACGCGCTGCTGGACGGCGCCGTACTGCCCGGCTGCCCGGCCTGCGGGGACGAGGGGCCGGTGCTGTCGCGCTCGACCGGCCACGGCCTGGCCGAACTCTGCCGGACCTGCGCCTGGGTGCGGCAGCCGTGCCCGTGCGGGCGGTGGCACAGCTTCGAGCCCGCCCTGCGGGTCGGCTGGAACGGCATCTGGCGACGGGAGCACCTGACCGGCGACGGCACTCCGAACCCGCGCTGGCCCGGCGTGCAGGGGCCGGCCCGGATCGAACGGCTGGCGGCGTACCAGGTCTCCCACCCGTGGGGTTTTCGCTCCACGCCGTGAGCGGCGCCCGGGCGCTGAACCGGCGGGGGGCGGCTACCGGTGGGGACGGCTGCGGCGCGGGCAGCCTCGGCGCGGGCAGCCTCGGCGCGGGCGGCTCCGGAATACCCCGTCGGGGCGCACGGTTGTCGCGAGCACGTGATCGGCAGCGCCGCCTCCGGAAGGGAAGGAATCGCGAGATGAGCAGCACGGTCGAGCTGACCAAGGAGAACTTCGACGACATCGTCCCGGGCCCGGAGGGCCAGGACTTCGTCTTCATCGACTTCTGGGCCGGGTGGTGCGGGCCGTGCCGCCAGTTCGCCCCGGTGTACGAGAAGGCGGCCGAGCGCCACACGGACCTCGTCTTCGCCAAGGTGGACACCGAGGCGCAGCAGGAGCTGGCCTCCGCGTTCGGGATCCAGTCGATCCCCACGCTGGCGATCGTCCGTGAGGGCGTGCTCGTGTTCTCGCAGGCCGGTGCGCTGCCGGAGTCGGTGTTCGAGGACCTGATCGGCCAGGCCAGGAAGCTGGACATGGCCGAGGTGAAGCGCAAGGTGGCCCAGGAGCAGGCGGCCGAGGGCCAGGCCTGACCCGTCCGGGCGTCCGGACGTCCGCTTGTCCGAGGGCCCGGGGAGTGTGACTCCCCGGGCCCGGTCGCTCAGTAATCCGGGCGAAAATCCGGGCGAAGTCCGGCCGGGGTCGGTCCCAGGGCGTGTCGTCAAACCCCCGTCGTCCGCCCGGAGGGCGGGCGTGGCGGCGCTGGGGTGCGTGCATCGCAAGGCGGAGGAGGGAGTCCATGCGGTGGGGGCACCTCCCGGCCGGAGGCTGGGGGCCATCGGCGACCGACGACAACGCCGCGAGGTGCGTTTGTGCCCTGGGGGTACCTCCCGGCCGAAGGCTGGGGGAGCGTCGGCGCGCAGGCGGGGGTTTGACGACACGCCCTAGGGTCGTCGGCGACGGAGATCCCGCCCGACCGCGAGGAGCGATCCACCATGAGCACGTTCGTACTGGTCCCCGGTTTCTGGCTCGGCGCCTGGGCCTGGGAGGAGGTCGCCGGGCCGCTGCGCGCCGACGGGCACACCGTCCACCCCGTGACGCTGCCCGGGCTGGCGGAGCGCGCGGGCGAGGCCGAGCCGATCGGGCTGGCGGAGCACATCGCCGCGCTGGCCGACCTGCTGGTCCGCGAGGACCTGTGGGAGGTGGTGCTGGTCGCGCACAGCGGCGCCTGCGTCCCGGCCGGCGGCATCGCGGACCGGATGCCGGAGCGGATCCGCCGGGTGGTCTACCTGGACAGCGGCCCGATGATCGACGGCGGTTCGCTGTACGACCTCTGGCAGCCCGACCACCGCGCGGCGGCCGACGCCTCGGTGGTCGACGGCCGCCTCCCGATGCCCTCCTGGGCCGACCTCGCCGCCGACGGCGCCAGTGTGGAGGGCCTGGACGAGGCCGCGCTCGCCCGGATCCGCGAGCGGGCCACCCCGCACCCGGCCGGGGCGTACCGGGACCGGCTGCGGCTGACGGGCGCCTCGGCCGCGCTGCCGCAGGCGCTGGTGACCTGTTCCTTCCCGCTCGCCCAGGTGCAGGCGATGATCACGGCCGGGCACCCGTGGTTCGCCGGGCTCGACGGGCCGAACTGGGAGCTGCGCGAACTGCCCACCGGGCACTGGCCGATGTTCTCCCGCCCGGCCGACACGGCGGCGGTGCTGGCCGAGCTCGCGGCGCTCTGACCCGCCCTCGGCCCGGATCCGTCGGCGGGTTCGTCCGCGCGTTCGTCTGCGGGTTCGTCTGCGCGAAGCCCCGTCGACGTCGCAGGATGGGCACGGCGCCGGGCACACGGCCCGGCGCCCGTCCGGCCGGGGGCCGGATCCCACGGGAAAGCGAGCCCCTGCGGATGCACGCGGAGCGCGAGAAGTGGCCGCTGGAGGCCGTTCGGGCCAGGCTCGGGTACGAGACGAACGGCAGCCACGGGCCGACCTCCCGGAAGGCCGCCCTCACCGGCGCCCTGGACGACGCGCTGGACGACGCCCGGCGCGCCCGGCTGCTCGACGTCCGCGACCACACGCCCGTCACCCTCGCCCTGCGGGCCGGGGTGGCCATCGACACCACGGAGGACCGGGTATGACCAGCACCGCCGAGGAGTACGACGTCATCGTCCTGGGGGGCGGACCGACCGGCGAGAACGTCGCCGACCGGACGGCCTCCGCCGGGCTGCGCACGGTGGTCGTGGAGGCCGAACTGGTCGGCGGCGAGTGCTCGTACTGGGCCTGCATGCCGAGCAAGGCGCTGCTGCGCCCGGTGGCCGCGCTGGCCGAGGCCCGCGCGGTGGGCGGCTCCCGGGAGGCGGTCGGCGGCCGGCGGCTGGACCCGGCCGCGGTGCTGGCCCGGCGGGACTCCTTCACCTCGCACTGGAACGACGACGGCCAGGTGCAGTGGCTGCGGGACGCCGGCATCGAGCTGGTGCGCGGCCACGGCCGGCTGGCGGGCGTGCGGACCGTCACCGTGGAGGCCGAGGACGGCACCGAGCGGGTGCTCACCGCCCGGCACGCCGTCGCCGTGTGCACCGGCAGCCGTCCGGTGCTGCCCACGGGCGTGCCGGGGCTGGCGGAGGCCCACCCGTGGACCAACCGGGAGGCGACCGCCGCTCCGGCCGTGCCCGGGCGGCTGGCGGTGGTCGGCGGCGGCGTGGTCGGGGTCGAGCTCGCGACCGCCTGGCGGGCGCTCGGCTCCGAGGTGGTACTGCTGGTGCGCGGCGACCACCTGCTGCCGCGGATGGAGCCGTTCGCGGGCGAGCTGGTCGCGGAGGGCCTGCGCGAGGCCGGGGTGGACCTCCGGTTCGGGACGGAGGCCACCGCGCTGGAGCGGGCGGACGGCGCCGGGCCGGTGGTCCTGACGCTCGGTGACGGCGAGCGGCTGACCGTGGACGAGGTGCTGTACGCGACCGGACGGGCCCCGCGCACCGCCGACGTCGGGCTGGAGCAGGTCGGGCTGAAGCCGGGCGGCTGGCTGGAGGTGGACGACAGCTGCACCGTGCTCGGCGTCGACGGCGAGTGGCTGTACGGCGTCGGGGACGTCAACCACCGGGCGCTGCTCACCCACCAGGGCAAGTACCAGGCCCGGATCACGGGCTCGGCGATCGCGGCCCGCGCCCAGGGGCGTGCGCTGGACACCTCCCGCTGGGGCGCGCACGCCGCGTCGGCCGACAGCGCGGGCGCGCCGCAGGTCGTGTTCACCCATCCGGAGGTCGCCGCCGTCGGACTGACCCTTGCGGCGGCCGAAGGGGCCGGGCTGCGGGTCAAGGCCGTCGACCACGACTTCGGCGCCGTCGCCGGGGCCTCGCTGTACGGCGACCACTACCGCGGCCGAGCCAGGGTGGTCTTCGACCTGGACCGCGAGGTGCTGGTCGGCGCCTGTCTGGTCGGCCCCGGGGTCGCCGAACTGCTGCACTCGGCGACCGTCGCCGTGGTCGGCGAGGTGCCGATCGACCGGCTCTGGCACGCCGTGCCCTCCTACCCGACGATCAGCGAGGTGTGGCTGCGGCTGCTGGAGGGCTGCCGGGGATGAGCCGGGCGGACGGGCCTTCCTGACGAGAGAGCCTTCCGGGTGAGTGGGCGCGGCGAGATGTGGCCGCCGGTGGACGGCGGGACACTGGGCGGCGGGGGCCGTCCCGGGGGGCCGTACTCGTCACCAGGTGGTGTGGGCATGACCGAAGTGCTGTTGGCCGTCGGAACCGAGAAGGGCCTCTTTCTCGGCCGCAGCCGCGACCGGCTGGACTGGGAGTTCAGCGGGCCGCACTTCCGGATGAACGCGATCTACTCCGTCTCCATCGACCGCCGCGACGGCCGTACCCGGCTGCTGGTCGGCGCCGACAGCAGCCACTGGGGGCCGTCCGTCTGGCGCTCCGACGACCTCGGCGCCACCTGGTACGAGCCGCCGCAGCCGGCGATCCGTTTCCCCGAGGCCACCGGCGCCTCGCTCACCCGGGTCTGGCAGCTCCAGCCGGCCGGCCCGGAGGCCCCCGGGGTCGTCTACGCCGGCACCGAGCCCGCCGCGCTGTTCCGCTCCGAGGACGGCGGCGAGACCTTCCGCCTGGTCGAGTCGCTCTGGAACCACCCGCACCGGACCGACTGGGGCGCCGGCTACGGCGGCCAGGGCCTGCACACCGTCGTCACCGACCCGCGCGACCCGCAGCGGCTGCTGGTCGCCGTCTCCACCGGCGGCGTCTACCGCAGCAAGGACGGCGGCGACAGCTGGGAGCCCGCCAACACCGGTCTGCGCGCCGAGTTCCTCCCGGAGGAGGGCCAGTACCCCGAGTTCGGCCAGTGCGTGCACAAGATCGCCCCCGACCCCGTCGACCCCGACCGGCTGTACCTGCAGAACCACGGCGGCGTCTACCGCAGCGACGACTGGGGCGCGAGCTGGCGCTCCGTCGCCGACGGGCTGCCCGCCGCGTTCGGCTTCGCCGTCGCCGCCCACCCGCGCCGGGGCGACACCGCCTACCTGTTCCCGCTCGGCGGCGGGGACGACCGCATCCCACCCGGCCGCCGGTGCCGGGTCTTCCGCACCACCGACGGCGGCACCAGCTGGCAGCCGCTCGCCGACGGCCTGCCCGGCGAGGACCACTACGGCATCGTGCTGCGCGACGCGCTGCGCACCGACGACGCCGAACCGGCCGGGATCTACTTCGGCAACCGGACCGGCGACGTCTACGGCAGCCACGACGAGGGCGAGAGCTGGTCACCGCTGCTCTCCCACCTGCCGGACGTGCTCTGCGTCCGCGCCGCGGTGGTGGCCTGACAATTCGGTTGCCCCCGGGCGCGCTCTCGTCGACCATGGCGGCGGACGAACGACCGTGCGAATGGGGCTGGGTGTGACCGAAACGAACTGGGTGATCGGGCGAAACGGCGAGGGCGTACCGGTGGTGCGCTACCTGCCGGGCGAGCGGGAGGGGCGGCCCTGGGCCGACCTGCTGGAGGTGGTGGACGGGAACAGCGGCACCGACCCGGTGGAGTTCGTCCGCACCGAGCTGGCCGGGTGGGTGGTCTCCGGGACCCCCGAGTTCGGCCTCGCCCTGCTGGAGCACGGCGCCACCGTGCTCCGGCACTCCCACGCCATGCGGCGCGACCTGGTCGCCGACCCGCCGCCCGCCGACTGGACCGGGGCCCCGCTGCGCGGCGGCCTGCGGGCCGTACCCTGCGACCGCGCGCCCGAGGACCTGTTCGAGGCCTGGCGGGCCGCGTTCGCCCCGGGGCACCCGGACCACTTCGCGGGCGACGACCGGCAGGCGCTGGCGCAGCGGATCGCCCCGCTGCTCGCCGGCGAGGTCATCGGGCCGGTGCTGCCGTCCAGCCTGCTCGCCGTGGACACGCAGGACCGGGTGGTGGCCGGGCTCGTCCTCACCGACCGCGGCGGCCTGCCGTGGATCGCCGACGTCTTCCGGCACCCGGAGCTCGGCTACCGGGGCCTCGGCGCGGACCTGCTGCGCTGCGCCCTCGCCGACGCCGCCGAACGCGGGCTCGTCGAGGTGCAGTTGGCCGTCACCGACGGCAACCCGGCCCGCCGGCTCTACGAGTCCCTGGGCTTCGAGCTGCTGAACACCAAGCTGACCGTGATCGTGCCGGAGAAGAGCTGACGGCCACCAGTCCCTGTCCGGCCGGTCCTGGTGGATCAGCCCGCGATCGGCCGGACAGACCTAGCTAGGGCACGCCCTACGGCCGGGCCAGCTCCAGGACGGCTATCCCGACCAGCACCGTGATGCTGGCGGTCAGCCGCAGACGGCCGAGCCGCTCCCGGAACACCACAGTGGCGATCAGGGCGGCGATCACGATGCTGGTCTCACGCAGCGCCGCGATCGTCGCCAAGTCCCCCCGGGACTGCGCCCACACCACCAGGCCGTAGGCCGTCAGCGAGAGCACGCCTCCCGCGATCCCCACCGGCACCACCTTGCCGACCCCGGTCAGCAGCGAACGGCCGCGCCGGACCCAGACGATCAGCGCGAGCGTCGGCCCCTGCAACAGGAACAGCCAGGCCACGTAGCCGCCGACCGTCCCGGCGTGCCGGACGCCGCTGCCGTCCAGCACCGTGTAGACGGCGATCATCACGCCCGTCCCGGCGGCGGCCCCGAGCGCGGGCAGCTGCGCCCGCCCCGGGACGCCCTTGGCGAAGGCCAGCCCGATCAGGCCGCAGGAGATCACCACGACGCCCAACAGCTCGCCCGCGCCCGGGTGCTGACCGAGCACGGTGGCCGACAGCAGGGCCACCAGCAGCGGCGCCGAGCCGCGCGCGATCGGGTACATCTGCCCGAAGTCGCCCAGCTGGTAGGCGCGCAGCAGCAGGACCGTCGACGTCGTCTGGACGGCGACCGAGGCCAGCAGGTACGGCCAGGACGAGGCCGCCGGCAGCGGGTTGAGCAGCACCAGGACCAGCGCGCACGCGGTGTAGGTCAGGTTGATCAGCGCGAAGCCGACCAGCTTGTCCGGAATCCGGTGGGCCAGGCCGTTCCAGACGGCGTGCAGCACGGCCGCGGCGAGCACGGCCACCGGCACAGCCGGCACGATCTCGGGCATGGCGAAGCTCCCCTCCGACGGCCTTCCGGCGACCCGGCACGGCCTGGAACCGAATTCCACGCTACCCTAGCGCCATGGAAGGACATTCCGACATGACGCCCCTGGAGTCCCAGCTCGCCGCGCGGATCCGGGCCCGGCTCGGCGACCTGCGCGGCGCCGAGGCGCGGGTGGCCGAGGTGGTGCTCGACCGGGGCGCCGGCCTGGTGCACCTGAGCGTCAGCGACGTCGCCGCGCTGGCCGGCACCGCCCCCTCCTCCGTGGTCCGGGCCTGCCAGCGGCTCGGCTTCCGCGGCTACCAGGAGCTGAAGATCGCCGCCGCCCGGCACTCCCCCGCCACGGCCCCGGCCCCCGCCGACGACGACGCACGCGACCCGGCCGCCCGGGCCCTCGCCGACACCCTGCGGGCCGCCCGCGCGGCCCTGGACGGGATCACCGCCACGCTCACCGCCGACGACCTGCGGGCGGCCGCCGACGTGCTGGCCGGCGCCGGCCAGGTGGTGCTGGTCGGCTCCGGGCTGTCCGGCGCGGTGGTGCTCGACCTCGCCTACCGGCTGCGCGCGCTCGGCCTGCGCGTCGACGCCCCCGCCGACCCGCTCACCGCCCAGCTGGCCGCCGCCCAGCTCCCGCCCGACGGCGTCTGCTTCGCGGTCAGCCACGGCGGCGCCACCCCGCTGGTGATCGACGCCGCGCGCCGGGCCCGGGCGGCCGGGGCGGCCGTGGTCGCGCTCACCAGCTACGCCCGCTCGCCGCTCACCGAGACGGCCACCCACACCCTGGTCGCGGGCGGGCAGGACCTGGTCTTCGGCCTGGAGACCACGGCCAGCCGGCTCGCCCACCTGGCCGCCGTCGACGCGCTCGCCCAGACCCTGCTGGCGCTGCGCGGGCGACCCGCCGAACAGGCCCTCGGCCTCTCGGCGGACATCACCGCGGACCACACGTACTGACCACGGCGGGCGCCCGGCGGCGACGGCAGCCCGGAGCTGTCGGAGGCGCTGTGTAGGCTCGCGGGCATGGCGAGGGTGACACGGGACGATGTGGCGCGGGTGGCGGGGACGTCCACGGCGGTCGTGAGTTATGTGATCAACGACGGGCCGCGGCCGGTGGCGCCCGCGACCCGGGCGCGGGTGCTCGCGGCGGTCGAGGAGCTCGGCTACCGCCCCAACCGGGTCGCCCAGGCGATGGCACGGCGGCGGACCAACCTGCTCGGCATGGTCGTGCCGGACGCCCGCCAGCCGTTCTTCGCCGGGCTCGCGCACGCCGTCGAGCAGGCCGCCGCCGACCACGGCCGGCTCCTGCTGATCGGCAACTCCGACTACGTGGACGAGCGCGAGGCGCACTACATCCGCGCGTTCCTCGGCATGCAGGTCGACGGGCTGATCCTCGTCACCCAGGACCCGGCCACCCCCGGGCTCACCGGCTTCGACGTGGGCGACGGCACCTCGGTCGTACTGCTGCACCACCGGGCGGAGACCGCCGACGGCGTCGCGGTGGTGGCGGACGACGAGGGCGGCGCCCGCGAGGTGGTCCGGCACCTGCTCGGGCACGGCCACGCCGAGGTGCACTGCTTCGGCGGCACCCTCGCGCTCAGCCCGCACGACCCGGTCACCGGGCGGACGGCCGGCTGGGCCGCCGCGCTGGCCGAGGCCGGGCTGGCGACCGAGGGGCGGCTGGTGCCGGCGCCGTTCGACCGCGTCCGGGCGCACGCCGAGGCGCTCGCCCTGCTGGCCCGGCCCGACCGGCCGTCCGCCGTGTTCTGCACGACCGACGACCAGGCGATCGGCCTGCTGCGGGCCGCCGACGACCTGGGCATCCGGGTGCCGGAGCAGCTCGCGGTGGCCGGATTCGACGACATCGCCGAGGCGGTGATCGCCGGCCCGGCGCTGACCACCGTCGCGACCGCGCAGGACGAGATGGCCCGCGCCGCGGTCGATCTGGTCCTCGGCGGGGCCGAGCGGCGCTCCACCGGCGCGCGGACCTTCCCGGCCCGGCTGGTGCTGCGACGCACCTGCGGCTGCCCGGCGCCGGAGCGGGCGACCGCGGGAGCAGCCGCGATCTGACTCCGCGCCACGCGCGCTCCGGGCCGGTCGGGCCGCTGCCGGGCCGCCTACCGCCGCGCGGGCGCGCCGGTCAGCGGAGCTCGTCCGCGAGGAGGTCCATCAGCAGGTTGTCGTGCCAGGTGCCGTCCGGGCCGCGCTCGTACTGGCGCATGGTGCCGACGGAGCGGAAACCGACCTTCGCGTAGCAGCGGATCGCGGCCGTGTTGTCGGCCGCCGGGTCGATGATCAGCCGGTGGTAGTGGTGGTGGTCGACGAGGTGGCGGGCCAGCGTGCGGACGGCGTCCGCGCCGAGGCCGACGCCGTGGACCTCCGGGTCGAGGTAGATGTCGATGCCGGCGTGCCGGTACTCGTCGTCGTTGTTGGCGTACCACTGGATGGCACCGACGATCTTCCCGCCCACCTCGACGGCGAGGGTCTCGGTGTCGGGCTCCTCCAGGTCGCTGGCGACGGCGTCGGCGAGGTCGTCACCGCCCCGCCAGCGGGCGAACACCTCGGGCGTGCCGCGGATGGCCGCGAGCGCCGGGATGTCGTCGGTGCCGGCGGTGCGGAGGGTCACCAGGGTGCCGTGCAGAATCGTCCCCATATGGGGCATGTTGGCACGGAAACAGGCATCCGGCGAGCTGTTTTTCGGTATTCCCCGCAATCGCCCGCACCCCCTCCGAGCAGCGACGATGCTCCACCGCGAAGCCCTCGGCGAGAGCGGGCCCCGGGGCGGGGTCAAGGCCCGCGCGCGGCCGGGGCTCAGGCCGCCGGTTCACCCAGCGGGCCGAGCCACACGGCGGTGACCCCGCTGACGTAGCGGGCGCCGCAGTGGTCGTCGGGGACGACGAGCTGCGGGCCGGCGGCGTCCAGCGGGGCTCCGTCCATGCTGGTGGCCAGCAGGATCCGCTGGCCGCCGAAGTCGGGGTCGATCTCGGCCCAGGAGACGACGGCCCGGTGGCCGTCCGCGCCGCTGACCGACAGCAGGAAGCGCAGCCGCTGCTTGCGCCCGGAGAAGTCGATCCGGGGCCGGGCCGCGCACAGCACGTCCCAGAGCGCGGGCCCCTCGTAGTCGTGCCGCTGCTCGCCCTCGGCCAGGCAGTCGAAGCTGACCTCGACGCGGTGCGCGGTGAGGGCGCGCAGCTGGTCGACCGACAGCTCGGCGGGCCGGTCGAAGTGGCCGTGCAGCCGGACGGTGGGGCTCGACGGGGTCATGGTGCTCCCTCCTCCCGGGCCGCGCCGCTGCGACCCGGGAGGGGGTTACCCGAGGGAGGGCCCGGGCATTCGCAGCTGCGGTGCTGAAAGGATGATTTCAGCGGCATCTGCGATGAGATGGAGCACTTTCAGCTGGCAACTGCGGGGGCGGGGGCGGGCACGTCCGAGGAGGCGGCTCGACGCGCCCCGCACCGGTGGAAGCCGGCGGAAGCCGCGAAAGCCGATGGAAGCAGCACCGCAATCGGGCGGACGACTGGTTCCGCACACCCGCGGAGGGTGCCCGCACTGGATGATCCGACAAGAAGAATCGCCGCCGCATGACTTGCATTTACGATGCCCATACGCACCTGAAACTTGCACTTGCGAGGAGCAGCCGTGCGCGGCGCACAAAGGCGAGAGCGAGATGAGCGAGAGATGATCGTCGGCGACCTGCTGCACCTCGACGACCTGGACATCCGCCTGGCCTGGGGCACCCCGGACCTGCTCGACCGCCCGGTCACCGGGCTCAGCTCCACCGACCTCCAGGACCCGGCCCGCTACCTCCAGCCCGGCGAACTCGTCCTCACCGGCCTGGTCTGGTGGCAGCCCGCCGACGCCTCCGGCGCGCTGCGCTTCGCCACCGCCCTGCGCAGCGCGGGCGTGGCGGCGCTGCTGGCCGGCGAGGGCACCCACGGCAGCGTCCCGGACAGCCTCGCCGACGCCTGCCGCACCCACGGCATCCCGCTGCTGGCGGTGCCCGCCGGAGTCAGCTTCCGTGCCGTCACCGACCGCGTCTACCTGCGGCTCTGGGGGGACCTGCGGGCCGGCGCCCAGGACACCGCGGCGATCCCGGAGACCGTCCGGCACGAACTGCTCGACCTGCTGCACGCGGACGCCGGGGCCGGCGAGGTGCTGGCCCACGCGGTCGGCCGGCTCGGGGTGCCGGACTGCTCGATCACCACCGCCGGCGGCCGGGCCGTCGCCGCCACCGCCGCACCCGCCACTGCCGTCACCGCCGTACCTACCACCGCCGCACCCGTCCCGCCCGCCGGGCGCGGCGACACCGGGCTGCCCGTCGGGCCGCAGGACGGCTCGCCGTTCGACGGCTGGCGGCTGCGCCCGCACCTGCGCTCGGCGGCGGCCGAACCGGCACTCCAGGCCCTGGCCGAACTGCTCGCCCCGCTCGCCGTCCGCGCCCACGCCGACGCGGGCGCACGGCGCCGGGCCGCCGGGCGGCTACTGGACGCGCTCGCCGGGGAGGCCGGGCTCGCCGAGCCGCTCGCGGCCTGCGGGCTGGGCGGGGCCGAGTCGCTGGTGGCGGTCACCGCGCGGATCGACGGCGGCCGGGCGGGCGAGGCGGGTGCCGCGCCGGGCGACGGCCCGCCCGTCGCCTGGGCGGCGTACGCGCTGGCCGAGGCGCTGCACCCGCTCGGCGTGCCGTACGCCGCCGGGACCGACCGCGGCGGGCGGTCCGCCGCGCTGGTGGCCGCGCCGGTCGAGCAGGTCGCCGAACGGCTGCGCCGGGCCCGGCCCGCGCTGCAGTGCCGGCTGACCGGCCGGTGCACCCTGCGGGTGGGCGTCGGCCCGGCCGCCCCGCCCGCCCCCGCCGCACTGCGGGCGGCGCTGGTGCAGGCCCGCTACGTGCTGGAGGGCTCGGCCGGCCCGGTCGGCAGCGCCGCCGAACTGGACTCGCTGGACGGGCTGCTGCGCGGCATCCCGCCGGAGGTGACGGCCGCCTTCCACTCCCGGTTGCTGGCCCCGCTGGCCGCCCACGACCGGGAGAACAGCGTCTCGCTGCTGGGCACCCTGGCGGTCTTCCTGGACCACGACGGCTCGTGGGCGCGGACGGCCGAGGCGCTGTGCATCCACGTCAACACCGTGCACTACCGGATCCGCCGGATCGAGGAGCTGACCGGCCGCAGCCTGGCCCGACTGCGGGACCGGCTCGACCTGCGGACCGCCCTGCTCTGCGCCCCGCAGCCGGTCCGGGCTCAGGCTCGGTAGACCGCCGAACGGGAGCGGCGGCTGCTGCGGGGGGGGGCAGCGCAGGGGAACTGACTGAGGGGCTTCAGGGTGTGTCGTCGAGGCGCAGCCGGGCGCTGACCTCGCCGAGGCTTTCGGCGAGCACGGCCAGTTGCTCGCGGGTGAGCACGTCGATCAGCAGCTCGCGGACCAGGGCGACGTGCCCGGGTGCGGCCTGCCGCAGTGACTCCCGCCCCTGGTCGGTGAGTTCGGCGATGACGCCGCGCACGTCGCTGGGGCAGGAGCGGCGGGCGACCAGGCCCATCCGCTCCAGCTGGGTGACCTGGTAGGTGAGGCCGCTCTTGGAGGTGACCAGCTTGTCGGCGAGTTCGGTCATCCGCAGCGCGTGGGCCGGGGCGGCGGACAGGTGGACCAGGATCTCGTACTGCTGGTGCGAGAGGCCGGAGTCCTCCTTGAGCTGGCGCTCCAGTCGGCGGTTGAGCAGGTTGCTCGCGACGACGAAGCCCCGCCAGGCAGCCATCTCGTCCTGGTCCAGCCAGCGGGGTTCGTTCAGTGTGGACATGTGGTGAAGCCTACTCCTGTTGTTCAAATTCGAACGAAGGTGTACGGTCAGCGAGTAGAGGTTCAAATTTGAACTACTTGTTTGAGCCACCCGTTCCGTCGACCCAGGAGGAGGACGCCATGAGCACCGCGGCCCCCGAGCGTATGCCCGCCCTGTACCTCTCGCACGGCGCGCCGCCGCTCGCCGACGACCCGGTCTGGCCCGGTGAACTGGCCGCCTGGTCCGCCGACCTGCCCCGACCCAAGGCCGTCCTGATGGTCTCCGCCCACTGGGAGGAGGCACCGCTCGCCCTCGGCGCCGTCACCACCGTGCCGCTGGTGTACGACTTCTGGGGCTTCCCCGAGCACTACTACCGGGTCCAGTACGCCGCCCCCGGCGCACCGGCGCTCGCCGACCGCGTCCGCAAGCTGCTGCGCGCCCCCGGCACGCCCGTCCAGGACATCCCCGACCGCGGCCTCGACCACGGCGCGTACGTCCCGCTGGTGGAGATGTTCCCGGAGGCCGACATCCCCGTCCTCCAGATCTCCATGCCCACGCTCGACCCGCAGCGGCTGCTGGAGATCGGCCGCCGGCTCGCCCCGCTGCGCGACGAGGGCGTGCTGATCGTCGGCAGCGGCTTCTTCACCCACAACCTGCGGGCGCTCAGCAACGACGGCCGGATCAGCTCGGTGATGGCCGAGTTCGACGACTGGGGCCGGCGCGCCCTGGACGCCCACGACCTGGACGCGCTGCTCGACTTCGAGCGCAAGGCCCCCGCCGGGCGGCTCGCCCACCCGCGCACCGAGCACTTCGCCCCGCTGTTCGTCACCCTCGGCGCCGGCGAGGCCGACCTCGGCAGCCAGCGCAGCGTCATCGACGGGTTCTGGATGGGGCTCGCCAAGCGGTCGATCCAGCTGGGCTGACCGGGCGCGCCGTAACTGAGGGTTACAGCGCGCAGCAAGTGAAGCGTTCGCCGATGTGCTCGGGCTGCTCGGCCTCGTCGACCAGGGCGACCGCGTAGTCCGGCACCGAGATCCGGCTGCGCCCGGCAGCATCCGTGAGCAGCTGCTCCAGGCCCGTCCGGTAGCGGCCGGTCCGCTCCCCCGGGCCGATCTCGGCGGCCGGGCTGAGCACCGTCCAGCGGACGTCGGAGACCGCCCGGTAGTAGTCCAGCGCCGCGCCGTGCGCATGCATGATCTCCAGCACCGGCTCCGGCAGCCCCGGCGCGTCCCAGACCCGCACCCCCGGCGCGGTCTCCAGGCTGCCCGCGCCACCGACCGCGATCAGCCGGGGCGCGACGTCGCCGAGCGAGCGCAGGCCCTCCACCAGCGAACGGGCGGCCGGCCCGATCAGCGCCAGGTGGCCTGGGCCGTCGCCGCCGCCGACCGCGCTCACCAGGACGTCCTGGCCGGCCGCCACCCGGGCCATCTGGGCCGGGTCCAGGACGTCCGCGCGTTCGACGAAGGCCGCCTCACCCTGGTAGCGGTCCGGGTCGCGGACCACCGCGGTGACTTCGTGCCCGCGCGCGGCCGCCTCCGCGACGACGGCGCTGCCGATGGTGCCGTTGGCGCCGATCACGGCGATTCTGGCCATGGGGTACCTGCCTGTCTCTCGGGTGGTGGGGTCGGGGAAGGTCGCCGCGACGTGGCATCAGCCAGGTTCGATTATCGGACGGTTCCACTGCGACGGCCCGAGACGTCGGCCTGTCGTGTGACGGGTGCGCCGGGCGGGGCGAACCGAACGGCCGCCAAGTCCTCGTGGACTCGGCGGCCGGTCGTTCAGGCGGTGGCCCGGGCGGTGGCTCAGACGTTGGTCCAGGCGGTGGCTCAGGCGTTGCCGGTGGCGATGCGCTCGGCCTGGCTGCGCTCGACGCACAGCTCGTTGCCCTCAGGGTCGCCCAGGGTGACCCAGCCCTTGCCGTCCGGGGTGCGGTGGTCGCCGAGCACCGTCGCGCCCAGCGCGACCAGGCGCTCCACCTCCTCGTCCCGGCTGCGGTCCTGCGGCTGGAGGTCGAGATGGACCCGGTTCTTCACCGACTTGCCGTCGGGCACCCGGATGAACAGCAGCGAGGCGCCCGCAGACTCCACCACCGCCTCCTCGTCACCCGGGTTGTCGTCCTCGCCCAGGGTGCCGTCCAGCGCCTGGGCCCAGAACTGCGCGAGGCCGTGCGGGTCGGCGCAGTCGATCGTCACGTGTCGTACCAGAGATCCCATCCGGCTACTCTGACCTGCCGTGTTCGGCTCCGTCCAGCCTTTTCCTGGAGTGCCGGTGACCGTCCAACGGGAACTCCGGCGGCAAGGCCGTCAGCACCTCCTGGAAGGCGTAGCCGCTCTTCTCCGCGACCCGGCAGGAGGCCGCGTTGTCCACCTGGTGCAGCAGGTCGATCTGGACCAGGCCGTCGTCGGCGAGCACCTCGAAGGCCCAGGCGGTGAGCGCCACCACCGCGCGCGGGGCCACCCCCCGGCCGCGGGCCGCGGCCGCCGTCCAGTAGCCCACCTCGGCCGCCTCCCCGCCCGGGGTGCCGCGCTTGAGCGCGACGTTGCCGAGCAGTTCGCCCGTGCCGGGCTCCAGCACCGCGAAGCTGTACCGGTGGCCCTCCGCCCGGCCCCTGTACTGCAGCCCGAGCCAGTGCGCGGCCTCCTCGGCGTTCCCCACCGGGGTGCGGGTGAAGCGGCGCAGCGTCTCGTCCCGGTACGCCTCGATCAGGGCCGGTGCGTCCGCGTCCTCGAAGGGGCGCAGCAGCAGGCCCTCGGCCCTCGGGTGCGTGGTGACGGGGGCGGTCACCGCAGTCCCCCGGCCTCGTGGCGGGTGCTGCCCGGTCGTCGGTCGCTCATGGTGCTTCTCCCCGTGGGTGCATGGCCGTTCGGTGCGATCTTCCTAGCAGGTGGCCGGCCGGCCCGCCGCATCGGTCGCCCGTCTGTTCGCGACGGGCTCAGCAAACGGAATCCGCTCCTTCCACTCTGCTCCCGACAGGCGACACCCCCGATCGGGGGTGTCCGGCGGGCGGGTGGGAGAGGACAGTGGGCGCATGCAGATTCCACTCTCCGTGATGGACTTCCTCGACCGGGCCGAGCTGGTCTACGGCGACCGGGTCGGCATCGTCGACGAGCCGGTGCAGCCGGCCGAATCCTGGGGCGAGCTGAGCTACCGCCGGGTCGCCGAACTGGCCCGGGCGCAGGCGGCCGGGCTGGACCGGCTGGGCGTCGGGCCGGGCGAGCGGGTCGCCGTCGTGTCGCACAACTCGGCCCGGCTGCTGACCTCCCTGTTCGGGGTGAGCGGGTACGGGCGGGTGCTGGTCCCGGTGAACTTCCGACTGAAGGCCGAGGAGGTGGCGTACATCGTCGAGCAGAGCGGCGCGTCCGTCCTGCTGGTCGACCCCGAACTCGCCGACGCACTGGGCGGGGTGGTGGCCAAGCACAAGTTCGTGCTCGGCGCGGACAGCGACGCGCTGCTCCACGACTTCGACAACTCCCCCCGGCGGTACGAGATCGCCGAGAACGACACCGCCACGATCAACTACACCAGCGGAACCACCGCCCGCCCCAAGGGCGTTCAGCTCACCCACCGCAACATCTGGCTGAACGCGGTACTGATGGGCCTGCACTACGGCGCCGGCGACCGGGACGTCTACCTGCACACCCTGCCGATGTTCCACGCCAACGGCTGGGGCCTGCCGTTCGCCCTCACCGGGCTCGGCGCCCGGCACATCGTGCTGCGCAAGGTCGACGGCGCGGAGATCCTGCGCCGGGTCGAGCGGCACGGGGTGACCTTCCTCAGCGGCGCGCCCGCCGTGGTCCAGATGGTGCTGGACGCGGCCGCCGAGTGGGACGGCCCGGTGCCGGGCCGGGACCGGGTGCGGATCGTGGTGGCCGGCGCGCCGCCGCCGACCTCGGTGGTGCAGCAGGTCGAGTCCGAGCTGGGCTGGGAGTTCATGCAGCTCTACGGCCTGACCGAGACCTCCCCGGTGGTCACGGTCAACCGCTCGCGCGCCGAGTGGGACACCCTGCCCGCCGCCGAACGGGCCGAGAAGCTGGTGCAGGCGGGCGCCCCGGCGCTCGGCACCCGGCTGCGGGTCGACGCCTCCGGCGAGATCCTGGTGCGCTCCAACACCGTGCTGGACGGCTACTGGCGGCAGCCCGCGGCCACCGCGGACGCCCTGCGGGACGGCTGGTTCCACACCGGCGACGGCGGCGTCCTCGGCCAGGACGGCCAACTGACCATCTCGGACCGGAAGAAGGACGTCATCATCAGCGGCGGGGAGAACGTCTCCTCGATCGAGGTGGAGGACTGCCTGTACAGCCACCCGGCGGTCGCCGAAGCCGCGGTGATCGGAGTGCCGCACGAGAAGTGGGGCGAGACCGTCAAGGCGCTGGTGGTCCTCCGGGAGGGCCAGGGGCCCGTCACCGAGGCCGAGTTGATCGCGCACTGCAAGCAGCGGCTGGCCGGCTACAAGTCGCCCACCTCGGTGGAGTTCCGGGCGGCCCTGCCGCGGACCGCCACCGGGAAGCTGCAGAAGTTCCGGCTGCGCGAGCCGTACTGGGCGGGGCGGGAGCGGCAGGTCGGCTGAGGCGCACCCACTGGCCCCGACCAGGCACGTTCACCGGTCGACCAGGCCGGACTCGCGTGCCGCCAGGGCGAGTTCGGTGCGGTTGCGGACGCCGAGCTTGTGCATCGCGGACTTCAGGTAGCCCGTCACGGTGTTGCAGGTGAGGCCCAGCCGGGCGGCGATCTCCGGATTGGTCCGGCCGGTCGCCGCCCAGCGCAGCACCTCGTGCTCACGCGGGGTCAACGGCCGTACGGGGGCGGCCCGTCGGGGCGGCGCGGACCGCCAGGCGGCCGCCCCGGCCAGGGCCCGGGTCGCCGTCGCGGCCAGTTCGCCGACGGCGGCGATCCGCACGTCCCCGAACGGGACGACGGCGCGCAGCGACGCGTACACCACGCCGTACACGGTGTCGCCGTGCAGCAGCGGCACGGTGAGCATCGCGTACAGGTCCTCGGCGCTGACGGCGGCGTCGTGGTCGTGCGAGATCGTGGTGGCGGCACGGTAGTCGGGCACCCAGCTGGGCGCCCGCTCTGCCAGTGCCCGCCCGCCCAGGCCGGTGCCGGTCGGGACGGCCCGGTCGTGCAGCAGGTCGGCCCGGGTGCCGGCCCAGTGGCGCAACACCATGCCCGCGTCGCGCCCCCGGGGCCCGGCCGGCGGCTGCGGCACGCCGACCAGTCCGACGTCGGCCCCGCACTCGGCCACCACCCGCCGCGCAAGGTCGCCGAGCACGGCGTCCCGCACCAACTCGGCGGCGCGGGCGGCGAGCCCGGGATCGTCCGAGTGCGCCGGGGTGGTGAGGGTGTCCGCGGCCCCGGGGCCCGTCTTCGCCCTTGTCATCGCGAGATTGTCACACGTGGCACGGCCGCTGGCGAGAGTGCTGACATGGGTGTTCCCCGCGTCTTCGACGCAGTGGCGGGCACGGCGGCCGGGCCGGGCGTAGGGTGCGGCCGTGGCTTACCGGCAGGTAACGCGCCGGACCCGGAAGGACGGAAACCGATGACGGACCCGAACACCCCGACGACGCCCGCGGCGGACGTCCTGACCGCGTTGCTGGACGACCTGCGGGCCGAGAGCGCGGCGCTGGACGCCCTGGTGGCCGGGCTGGACCCGGCCGGCTGGGCGCGCCCGACGCCTGCCGAGGGCTGGACGATCGCACACCAGATCGCCCACCTGGCCTGGACCGACGACTGGACGGCGCTGGCCGCGCGCGACGCGGACGGCTTCGCCGCCACCCTCGACGAGCGCTTCGGCACGCTGCCAGCCGCCGGCGTCGACCCGGTGGACGAGGGCGCGGCGAGCGGCGCGGCCGCCGCACCCGCGGACCTGCTCGCCCGTTGGCGCGCCGGCCGGGAGGAGGTGTCGGCCGCACTGGCCGCCACCCCGGCCGGCACCCGGCTGCCGTGGTTCGGCCCGCCGATGAAGCCCGCCTCGATGGCGACCGCCCGACTGATGGAGACCTGGGCGCACGGCCAGGACGTCGCCGACGCGCTCGGCGCCGCCCGCGAGCCCACCGCCCGGCTGCGGCACATCGCCCACCTGGGGCTGCGCACCCTCGGCTTCGCGTTCACCCTGCACGGGCTGCCCGCCCCCGAATCGCCCGTCCGGCTCGAACTGACCGCGCCCGACGGCGGCCTGTGGACCTTCGGACCGGACGGCGCCACGGACCGGGTGACCGGCCCGGCCCTGGACTTCTGCCTCCTGGTGACGCAGCGCCGCCACCGCGACGACCTCGCCCTCACCGCCACCGGCCCCACCGCGACCGCCTGGCTCCCCATCGCCCAGGTCTTCGCCGGCGCCCCGGGCAAGGGACGGACGCCCGCCTGAGCTGACTGATCGTCACATCCCCTGGTGTGGAGGGCAGTCCAGGATCCCGCCCTCGGCTCACCCCGCTCAGAGTCCGATCCGCAGCGGGGTGAGCCGGGTGGCGATCAGGTTGGTGGCGCCGCGGTCGCGCTCGATGCGGCCGTGGACCAGCAGGCCGGCCCGGTCGAGGGCGGTGCGGCGCTGGGACTCCCAGACCGGGCGGTTGCAGACCACGTTGATCAGGCCGGTCTCGTCCTCCAGGCTGAGGAAGAGCACCCCGCCGGCCGTCGGCGGCCGCTGCCGGTGGGTGACCAGGCCGCCGACCACCACCTCCGATCCCGGCGCCGCGTCGGGGAGTTCGGCGGCGGACAGGGCGCCGCCGCGTTCCAGGCGGGCGCGCAGGTGCTGGAGCGGGTGGCTGGTGGCGGAGGTTCCGGTGGCCCACAGGTCGGCGATGGTCTCCTCGACCGGGCTCATGCCGGGCAGCGGCGGCGCCTCCGTCCCGGGCGCGGTCCCCGGGATCAGTGCGGCCGAGATCCCGGCGAACGCCCCTGCCGTCCACAGTGCCTGACGCCTCGTCAGTTCGAAGCAATCGAAGGCGCCCGCCGTCGCCAGCGCCTCCAGCGCCGGCGCGGGCAGACCGGTGCGGCGCGCGAAGTCCTCCAGGTCGGCGTACGGTTGCCCGGCCGCGATCGCCGCGGCCTGCGGGGCGCCGATACCGCGCACCGTCTCCAGGCCCAGCCGGATCGCCGGCTGCGGGCGGCCCGCGGTCAGCGGCGGCTCCGGCGTCGGCCCCCGGTGCGGCTCCAGGGCGGGGCGCGGCGCGCTGGCGTTGACGTCCACCCCGCGCACCCGCACGCCGTGCCGCCGGGCGTCCGCGACCAGGCTCAGCGGCGAGTAGAAGCCCATCGGCTGGTTGGCCAGCAGGGCGCAGGTGAAGGCCGCCGGGAAGTGGTACTTGAGCCAGGCGCTGGCGTACACCAGGTAGGCGAAGCTGATCGCATGGCTCTCCGGGAAGCCGTAGTTGGAGAACGCCTCGATCTTGCCGTAGACGTCCTCGGCGACCTCCTCGGGGATGCCGCGCTCGGCCATCCCGCCGAGCAGCCGCTCGCGCAGCCGGGCGACCCGCTCGTGCGAGCGCTTGGCGCCCATCGCCTGCCGCAGCCGGTCCGCCTCGGCAGGCGTGAACCCGGCGCAGTCGATGGCGAGTTGCATCATCTGCTCCTGGAACAGCGGCACCCCGAGGGTCTTGCCGAGCGCGTTCTCCATCAGCGGGTGCGGGCAGCCGGCCGGTTCGGCGCCCGCCCGGCGGCGCAGGTACGGGTGCACGGAGCCGCCCTGGATCGGGCCGGGCCGGATCAGCGCGACCTCGACCACCAGGTCGTAGAAGTGGTCCGGCTTGAGCCGGGGCAGCGTCGCCATCTGGGCCCGCGACTCGACCTGGAACACGCCGACGGTGTCCGCCCGGCGCAGCATCGCGTACACGCCCGCGTCGCCGTCCGGGATGGTGGCCAGGTCGTAGCGCAGGCCGTGGTGCTCGGCGACCAGGTCGCAGGCGTCGTGCAGCGCGGCGAGCATGCCGAGGCCGAGCAGGTCGATCTTCACCAGCCCGGCGCCGGCGGTGGACTCCTTGTCCCACTGCAGCACCGAACGCCCGGGCATCCGGGCCCACTCGGTCGGGCAGATCTCACCGATCGGCTCCCTGGTGAGCACCATGCCGCCCGAGTGGATGCCCAGGTGGCGCGGCAGGCCGTGGAGTTGGGCGGCGAGCGAGAGCACGTCGGTGGGGATCACGGCGTCCGCGCCGGGTGCGGAGCGGAAGTCGGTCTGCCGGCTGAACGCGTCCACCTGGCCCTGCGGGTAGCCGAGCACCCTGGCCGCGTCGCGGATCGCCAGCCGGGGCCGGTAGGTGATCACGTTGGCGACCTGCGCGGCGTGCTCGCGGCCGTAGCGGCGGTAGACGTACTGGATGACCTCCTCGCGGCGGCGGTTCTCGATGTCCAGGTCGATGTCGGGCGGCCCGTCCCGGGCGGTGGACAGAAAGCGTTCGAACAGCAGCCTGTAGTGGACCGGGTCGACGGCGGTGATCCCCAGGGCGTAGCAGACCGCCGAGTTGGCGGCCGAGCCGCGGCCCTGGCACCAGATGTCCTGGCTCCGGCAGAAGTCGACGATGTCGTGCACGATCAGGAAGTAGCCGGCCAGGTCGAGGTCCTCGATGACGTCCAGCTCCAGGGCGAGCTGGCGCCGGGCAGCCGCGTTGCCGGGCCCGAAGCGGGCCGGGCCCCCGGCGGCGACCAGGGCGCGCAGGTGGCTGATCTCGCTCTCGCCCTCCGGGACGGGGAAGCCCGGGAGCTCCGGGTCCAGCCTGGTGAAGTCGAAGGCGCAGGAACGGCCGAGTTCGGCGGTCGCCCGCCGTACCCCCGGGAAGCGGGCCAGCCGGGCGGCCATCTCCCGGCCGGAGCGCAGGTGCGCGGTGCCCGCTGCCCGCGTCCAGCCGACCGCGTCCTGGAGGGTGCGGCGCCCGTGCAGCGCGGCCAGGCTCTGCGCCAGCCGGCCCTGGGCCGGGCCGGCGTGGTGGGCGTTGGTGGAGGCGACCACCGGAAGGCCCTGCTCGGCGGCGAGCGCGGCGAGGGCGTCATTGCGCCGGTCGTCGCCGGGAAGCCACTGGTCGATCAGCTCCACGTGGACGTTGTCGCGGCCGAACGCCTCGGTCAGGGTGTGGAGTTGGTGCCCGGCCGTGCCGTCGTCCAGCTTTGCCGGGACGCGGCCGAGGCGGCAGCCGGTGAGCACCGCCCAGTGGCCGTCGTGCGCCCCGGCCAGCGCCGCGAGGTCGTACGCCGGGCGGCCCTTCGCGCCGCCGGCCAGCTGGGCGGCGGCGATCGCGGCGGACAGCCGGCGGTAGCCGGTCGGATCTCGGGCCAGGATCAGCAAGTGTTCCACCTCTATGCCATTGTGACGGATCGTCAGTTCGGCGCCGAACGCGGTGGCCACGCCCGTCCCCCGGGCCGCCTCGGCCAGCCGGACCGCGCCGTACAGGCCGTCGTGGTCGGTGATCGCCAGCGTCTCCACGCCCAGCCGGGCCGCCTCGGCGACCAGGTCCTCCGGGTCGCTGGCGCCGTCCAGGAAGCTGAAGGCGGAGTGGACGTGCAGTTCGGCCCAGGGCTCGCTGCCGTCGCCGGGTGCTCCGGGGGCTCCGGCGGCTCCGGGGGCGGGCTCCTCCTGGGCGGGGCGGCGCAGGGGGACGACCGTACGGTCCGGCGCGGCGCCGGTCAGGCGGCGGTGCAGCTCGCTCCAGGGGAGGGTGGGGTGGCTGGTGAAGCCCATCGGGGGTCGCCTTCGTTCTCGCGGTTCGTCACCTCTCCCCCCCTCGGCCCCCTCGGATCTCCCCCCTCGGGCCGGCGGCCGTCAGTCGTAGCCGGCCTCCAGGTACCACGCACCCCCCTCCACCGTGAGCAGCAGCGCCCGGCCACCGCCCAGCACGACCTGGAACCGGGCCCGGCGGCGGGCGAGCGACTGGTCCCACCAGTACTCGACCGCCGGCCAGGGGCCGGTCCAGCCGTCCACCCGCTCCTGTCGCCCCTGCCCCTCCCTGCCCGACGGGCCATCGTGGAACACCACCAGGGCCGGGCGGGCCGACACCCCCGCCCGGCCGTCCACCGTGACCGGCAGCCCGGCCTCGTCCAGCACCCGCACCGGCACCGGCTCCCGCAGCACCACCGCCGGCCACACGTCCGGCAGCCGCCCGGGCCAGGGCGCGCCGACCGACCCCGCCGCCTCGTACGGTTCGCCCCACGGCACCTTGACCGCCTGCTCGCCCGGACCGCGCCCGCCGGCCGGCTCGATCCGGCGCAGCCCGGCGTGCCCGAGCACCGCCTGCACCCGGGCCACCGCGCGCTCCACCCGGTCGTCCGCGACCGCCTGGCCCCACAGCGCCAACTGGCGCCCCTGGTCCGGGGAGAGGCCGTCGGGGGCCAGCCGAAGCAGGACGAACCCGGCGCCGGGCGCCTCCCCGGACGCCTCCCCGGGCGCGGCGAACGTGCCCGCGCCCTGCCAGGCCTGGAGTTGCCAGCGGACCCGCTCGGCCAACGCCGTCGCCGACAGCCCGCCCTCGTGCCGCCACAGCCGCGAGGCCGTCCGCCCGTCCGCGCAGGCCACCTCGACGGCCACCCGGCGACAAGTCAGCCCGGCCCCGGCCAGCCGCTGGTGCAGCTGCTCGGCCAGCGTGCGGGCGACGAACACCAACGGCTCCGCCAGCGGCTCGGGCGGGTCGAAGCGCTGCTCGACGGCGAGGTCCGGCTCCTGGTCGCGCGGCACCAGCGGGCGCGGCTGCAAGCCCCGGGCCAGCCGGTGCGCCACCGCCCCCGCCGGACCGAAACGGTCCGCGACCGCCTCGGGCGGCAGCGCGGCGAACGCCCCGACGGTCGGCAGGCCGAGCCGCCCCAGCACCTCCGCCAGCGCCTCGTCGCCGAGCACGCCCACCGGGTACGGCGCGAGGAACTCCGCCGTCCGCCCGGCCGGCACCAGCACTCCGGCGCGGGCGGCGAGCACCGCGGCGAACAGGCCATCGGCGACGCCGACCTGGGCGGGCGGGGGCGGGGGGTGCTCCGTCGCAGGGGTGGTATCCGTACCGGGCACGGCGACCGCGCCGGGGGCGGCGTCCGGGACCGGCTCCCGGGCCAACGCGTCCGCCACCGCCGTCCGGACCTTGGCCGCCAGCGCCTCCTCGCCGCCGAAGTAGCGGCCCGGCCCCTTCACCGGGATCGCGCACAGGCCCGGGCGGACCACCTCCACCCGGGGCGTGAACGCCTCCACCGCCGCGACCACCGGCTCGAAGCGGCCGGTCTCCGCCTCCGGGTCGCGGTCACGCAGCTCCAGCGCCGGGCAGAGCCGCTGGGCCAGCTTGAGCCGCTGCCCCTGCCGCACCCCGGCCGCCCGGGCACCCGCCGAGCATGCGAGGATCCGCCCGCCCTCGGTCACCGCCACCGGGTCGTCGCCGGTGACGGCCGCCACCGGCCAGTCCGGGCACCAGACCACCAGCACCCGCGGTGTCCTGTCGTCCGCCATCGCTCACACCACCGCTACCCGTTCGAGCGGCTGCTCGACGGCCCCGGGCCGTCCCGGAACGGGACGCTCCAGGACGGGGCGCTCCAGGACGGGGCGCGCCAGGGCCGGCCGGTCCAGGACCGGCCGTACCGCGCCGTGCTCGTCCGGCAGCCAGAGCCGGGCGGTCCGCCCGCGCACCGCCGAACCGCGCCCCTCGGCCACCACCTCCACCTGCCGCCCGGCGAGCTGCCCGTAACCGTCCCCCAGCCCGAACCAGCGCCCGGACCGCACCCCCAGCCGCAGGGCCGCCCCCGGCCACGGCCCGGCCACCAGCAGCACGCAGCCGCTGCGCCGTAGCACCGCCGCCAGCCGGGTGGCCAGCTTCGGCGGCACCGGGCCGTCCGGGCGCAGCATGACCAGTTCGACCGCGCCGGCCAGCACCGACACCACCTCGGCCCAGTGCGGCCCCGGGTCGTCCGCGACCAGCAGCCGCCGCAGGTCCAGCCCGTACCCCTCGGCCGCGGCCAGCCCCAGGTCCGGCAGCCCGACGGCCGCCGCCCAGCCGCCCTCGGTCTCCTTCACCCCGGCCGCCAGCGCCAGCAGCAGCCCGGTGTCCCCGCCCGCCACCGACACCGCCGTCCCCCGCCGCAGCCCGCCGTCCGGCAGCACCTCCCGCAGCGCCGGCACCACCGGCACCACGCCCCGCCTGTCCCGCCCGCCCCGCCCGCCCCGCCCGGCCGCCGGCATGGCGGCCGGCGCCACCGGCCGGAGCGTCGGTCGCTCGGCGATGGAATCGAAAGCAGGTTCGAAAACGGACACAACCCCAGGATCGAACATTCGTTCGTAAAGATTCAAGTCCACACCCTCCCCGCCCCCGCCCGTCACACTCCGTAGTTCCCCCTTGCCAACCCCTGGGTGCACGGAAATCGATGGACAGGTCCGACGCGATCAACAGACTGATGCCATGACGGCAACCGACCCCAAGACCGACCTCCGGATCTACCTCCAGGACGCCCGCGACGTCCTGCTGTGGAAGCTCGACGGCCTCTCCGAGTACGACCTCCGGCGCCCGCTGACCCCGACCGGGACCAACCTGCTGGGGCTGGTCAAGCACGTCACCGGGGCCGAGGCGATGTACTTCGGCCACACCTTCGGGCGGCCGTTCCCCGAACCGACGCCGCTGTGGTTCACCGGCGACGCCGAGCCGAACGCCGACCTGTGGGCACGGGCGGACGAGACCACGGAAGAGATCACCGGGCGCTACCGCCGGGTCTGGGCGCACACCGACGCCACCATCGAGGCGCTGCCGCTGGACGCGATCGGCCGGATACCGTTCGGCCAGCGGGCCGAGCAGACCCTGCACCGGATCCTCGTCCACATGATCGCCGAGACCCACCGCCACGCCGGCCACGCCGACCTCCTCCGCGAACTCGTCGACGGCACCACCGGCCAGCGCCCCGACGGGATCAACACCGCCCCCGGCGACGCGGCCTGGTGGCAGGCCCACCACGCCCGCGTGGAGCGGGCCGCCCGGGAGGCCGGCGGGCTCGTCTGACCCCGCCCGGTACAGGCTGGAGCCCTGCGGTGGCTTGCAGTAGCTTGCGGTGGCTTGTCCGCGCTGGTGTCGGATGGGGCGGCTAGGGTCTGGGGGTCAAGGGTCGGGGCGGTGGAAGGCGGGGGACGTGGGGGGCATGGGGGACGTGGGGTGTGCGCGGGTCGCGGCGGACGGGTTGCCGAGTGGGGTGGTGCACCCGGGGAGCCGGGAGTTCCTGATCCGGGAGGGGCTGCCGCTCTCGGGGGCGTTCCTGGACTTCGGCGTGCTCGGCGACGGGGCGTTGGCGGCACTGCCGGAGGCGGAGCGGCTGTTCGTCCTGGGCGAGACGGAGTACTGCGCGCCGTTCGCCGCGGCCGGCGGCCTGGTGCTGCTCGACGGAACGACCGGCGAGGTGTTCCTCGGCGAACCGGGCCCACGGCGGGACCTGCTGGCCTCCGGTCTGCCCGCGCTGGCCGGATTGGTGCGGGAGGTGGAGGCGGTCGCAGAGGCGGCCCGACGCGCGGACGCGCTGAACGGGCGGCGCGGCCCCGCGGTGGTCGCCGAGGTGACGGCCGGAGCCGAACGGCGGATGCGGGAGATCGACCCCGGGCTGTTCGGACGGTCCGCGACGCCGCCCGCGCACTGGGGCACGGCACTGCTCGTACGGACGCTGGGCTGGGGCGCGCTGCCGGGCGGTCCGGGCGGTCCGGCGTACGAGGTCGGCCCGGAGCTGGTGGCGGAGCTCGCCGCGCTGACGGGCGAGGAGGACGGCGCGGGCCTGGTGCACCGCTACCGGGCGGAGGAACTGCCCGCCGGGCTGGTGCACGAGCCGACCCGGCGGCTGCTGACCGAGATCGGACTGCCGCTGGGCGGGGCGATGTTCGGGGTCTGCGAGGAGCCGCTGGTCACGATGGCGGAGGCGTACCCGGAGTACTTCGACGGCGAGGAGGAGCGCCCGTACCAGCGGGAGTTCCTGGCGCTCGGGGACTGGCCGACCGATCTGACGATCGCCCTGGACGGTGCCACCGGCCGCCTGGAACTGCCGGACTGGTACGACGACGGCCAGCCGGAGGCCTACCTCAACCGCGACCTGTCCGCCCTGCTGTACGCGCTGTGGACGTACGAGCGGCTGCGCGCCGAGTGGGAACGCTGGGACTGCGGACGGGGCCGGGACACCTGGGCGGTGTTCGACCCGCAGTCGCTGCTGAGCACCGTGGTGGACCGGCTCGTGGAGGCCGTCGACCCGGAGGCGTTCGCCTCGCCCGGGTGCTCGTGGCGGCTGCTCGCCGAGGACGCGCACATGGGCGGCCTGCTCGGGTGATCCCGGCGGCGCCCCGGACAGTGCGCCGGTACGCTGCCCCGGTGACGAACATCCGTACGGCGACCGGGCGACGGCGGGCGGTGCTGCTCACCTTCGGCGCCGTCCTGTCCCTCGCGGCGGCGGGCTCGCTGTACGGGCTGCTGTACCTGCGGTCACTGGACTTCGGCGAGCGCTGCGAACAGGGCCTGGTGCCCGGCGGCGGACGGCTGCTGGAGACGGGCGCGTCCTGGCTGCCGCCGGACGCGTGGTGCCGGTTCGAGGACGGGAGCATGTCCACCACGCCGTTCTGGGCGCTGCTGCTGTTCTACGCCCTGCTGACCCTGGTCGTCTGGTCGGTGACCGCGCTGCTGCGGATCCACCGCCCGCGCCCGCACCTGGGGCTGGACTGGCAGCCGGGGCACGGGCCGGGCTGGTAGGCCTTCAGGCCTGTCGGGGCTGGGTGGGGACGGGGCCTTCGGAGGCTTCGGCTTCGGCTTCGGCTTCGGCTTCGGCGTCGGCGTCGGGGAGCCGGCGGCGGGTGCGGATCGGGGAGAGGAAGACCGGCAGGAAGGCCACCGCAAGGACGGCTCCGCCGAACCAGAGGGTGGCCCGCAGGCCGACGAGTTCGCCGAGCAGCCCGGACAGCGCGGAGCCGATCGCGAGCGCGCCGGTGAGCAGGAAGCGGAAGGTGGCGTTCATCCGGCCGAGGAGCGCGTCCGGGGTCATCCGCTGGCGCAGGCTCACCCCGAGGACGTTGTCCATCCCGGTCTTGAGCGAGACCAGCAGCCAGCCCGCCCCCGCCGCGAACAGCCAGGGGCCGTGCCCGATCAGCGGCACCAGCAGCCCGGCGGGCGCCACGCAGACGCCGGCCAGGCCGAGCGTGCGTCCGTAGCCGAGTCGGGCGGCGATCGGGCGGGCGCAGCGCGAGCCGAGCAGGGTGCCGACCCCGCCGACCGCCCAGAACAGGCCCAACGCCCCGGCGGGAAGGCCGAGTTCCCGCACGAACAGCACCGGGAGCAGGGTGTTGACGAGTTGGAAGCCCAGGTTGGTGAGGGCCCCGGTGAGAGCGAGCGCGCGCAGTTCCCGGTTGCCGAGGACGTGCCGCAGCCCCTCGGCGATCTGTGCTCCGAGCCCGCCGCCGCCGGGCCGATCGCCGCCGCCGCCCCCGCCCCCGCCCCCGTCGGCGATCGGCTCGGGGGTGGGGGCGGGGGTGCGGCGCAGCCCGATCAGGCGAAGCGCCGAGCCGAGGTGGCTGAGCGCGGTCGCGACGATCGCGAACGGCGCGGTGAGCAGTTGGACCAGCAGGCCGCCCGCGCCGCGCCCGGCGACGTTGCCGACCGCCATCAGGCCGACGACGGCGGCGTTCGCCTGCACCAGGTGCCCGCGGCCGACCAACCGGGGCAGCACGCTCTGCGAGCCGACGTCGAAGAAGACCGTCGCGCAGCCGGTGAGCAGCGCGACCGCGTACAGCTGCCAGAGGGTGAGCCCGCCCAGCCACCAGGTGAGCGGGATCGAGGCGTACAACGCGGCCTTCACCAGGTCGGCGACGATCAGCACGCGGCGGTGGCGCATCCGGTCCACCCAGGCGCCGGCGGGCAGGCCGATGAGCAGGAAGGCGAGGGTGCTCAGGGTGGCGAGGACGCCGACCTGCCCCGGGCCCGCGTCGAGCGCCTCGACGGCGATCAGCGGGACGGCGACGTAGCCGACGTTGGTGCCGAGTTGGGCGAGGGCGGTCGCGGTGAAGAGGGTGCGGAAGTCGGCGGTTCGCCAGAGGGAGTGGGGGTGCATGGTCCGTTCAGTCGTGTGAAGCGGTGGGGGTCGGCATGGGGGCGGGGGCCTGGGCCCGGTGATGTTTCGTCAGAAAAACACCGGCGAGTACGACGATCATTCCGGCGACGGTCCGGATCGTCAGCTCCTCGCCGAGGACGAGCGCGCCGAGCGCAGTGGAGACCACCGGCAGCAGATAGCCGACGGTCGCCGCACTGGTGGGGCCCTCCGTGGCGATGAGACGGTAGTTGAGGTGGAAGGTGAGCCCGGTGCAGGCGACGCCGAGGACGGCGACGGCGACGAGTCCGAGCGGATCGGCACCCGCGACCGGGCCGAGCGAGCCGCTGACCGGGAGCGCGAGCGTGCTCAGCCCAGCCGCGGCCGTGAGCTGGGCGGCGGAGAGCGCCAACGGGCCCGTTCCCGTGCCGGTGAGGGCACGGGCCATGTAGGCGAAGGCGATCGCGTAACTGGCCGCCGCGCCGAGCAGGGCGAGCGCCGACAGGACCGGGAGGCCGCCGCCGTCCCGCCACGGGGAGAAGATCAGCAGCACGCCCGCGAAGCCGAGCACCAGACCGCCCAACCGCAGCGGACCGCGGGCGCGTTCGGTGCCGAGGGCCCGTTCGGTGCCGAGCGCGAGGCCGACCAGCAGGGACCAGAGCGGGGTGGTCGCGTGCAGCACCCCGGCCAGGCCGGAACCGACGCCGCGCTCGCCGTACGCGGTCAGCAGGAACGGCAGCGCGTTGCAGAGCAGCGCCGCCAACGTGAGCCGGCGCCAGACGGCGGCGCCGCGCGGCAGGCGCTGCCGGGCGGAACGGGCGAGCAGCAGCAGGACGGCGGCGCCGAGGGCCGAACGGAGCACGGTGATCTGCACGGGGGTGAGCCCGTGCTGGAGCGCGAGCCGGATCCAGAGGAAGCCCGAGCCCCAGAACAGGGCGAGAACGGCCATCCGCAGCACGGGCGGTGCTCCTTCTGTCGAGGTGACGGTGTCGGGTGTGTCGGTGTCGGGTGTGTCGGGGTCGGGTGTGTCGGGGTCGGGGGTGTGTATCGGTGTCGGGGTGTTCGACGACGGTCCCGCGACAGGACCCGGTAGCACAAGCGAAATGTTCTTCACCACCTTTAAGCTGAGCTACATGACTGAGGTACTCGACGTCCGACGGATGCAGGTCCTGCGGGCCGTGGTCGACCACGGCTCGGTGAGCGCGGCGGCCGGCGCGCTCGGCTACACCCCGTCCGCCGTCAGCCAGCAGGTGGCGGTGCTGGAGCGGGAGACCGGGACGGCCCTGCTGGAACGCGTCGGGCGCGGCGTGCGGCCGACCGCCGCCGGACTGCTGATCGCCGGGCACGCCGCCGTCATCGAGCGGCAGGTCGCGGAGGCCGGCGCGGCGCTGGCCGACCTGCGGGCCGGGCGCAGCGGCAGCCTGACCGTGCGCTACTTCGCCACGGCCGGCGCCGCGTTGGTGGCCCCGGCGGTGGCCGCGTTCCGCCGAACACACCCGGGCGTACGGCTCGACCTCGGCATGACCGACCCGGAGGACCCGCTCACCGAGGTACTGGACGGCCGGGCCGACCTCGCGGTGGTGGTCCGGTCCGACGGCGCCGCGCACCCCGGCCTGCGGCTGGTCCACCTGCGCGACGACCCGTACCGGGCGGTGCTGCCCAGGGGCCACCGGCTCGCCGCGAAGCGCGTCCTGGACCTCGCCGAGCTCGCGGACGAGCCCTGGGTGGGGGCCGAGCCGCCCGGCCCGTGCCGGGAGGTCGTCCGGGGGGCCTGCGACGCGGCCGGGTTCGGGCCGTCCGTCGCGGTGGACAGCGCCGACTACGCGACGGCGCAGGGCTTCGTCGCGGCCGGACTGGGCGTCGCCCTGGTCCCCGCCCTGGGACTCGCCCAGCGCCACCCGGGCATCACCGTGCGTCGGCTCCGCGGCCCGGAGCCGGTCCGTGCACTGCACGCCGCAGTACGCGAGGGTGCCTGGGGGCAGCCGGTGCTCGGCGCGCTGGTCTCCGCGCTGCGGGCGGCGGCGCAGCCGTAGTACCACCGGCCGATCTTGCCGGGCCCGCGAAGACCGACCGGACAGGACCTCGCACCACCGGCCCGGCCGCCTCCGGGCGGTGGCGGTGTGATCTCACTCTCGTGGGGCCGGGTTAGCGCCCGTACAGCGGACGGCAAAGGCACGGACAGGACACGGACAAGGCACGGACAAGGCTGCGCCAATTCGCTGAAGAGAGTCGAAGAGAGCTGAAGGGAAAGGAAGTGCGGAACGTGGACAGTGCTACCGGGGACCTCTACCGGGCCTTTGCGGAGCGGGAGGCCCGCGGCAACTCGGCGAGCTACCAGGACCTCGCCGAACGCGTCGCCGGGGACGAGGAGTTGTGCGCCCTGCTGGACGGGCTGCCGGTCGCGAAGCGGCAGCCGAACCTGCTGTTCGGTTCGGTCCGCCACCTCGGTGGACCGGTGACGGCCGGCTATCCGGCCTTCCGCACGTGGGTATCGGCGCACTGGGACGAGGTCGCGGCGACGATGCTGCGACGGCGGACGCAGACCAACGAGGCCGGCCGGTGCGCCACCCTGCTGCCGCTGCTGTCGGCGCTGCCGCAGCCGCTCGCGCTGATCGAGGTGGGGGCCTCGGCGGGGCTCTGCCTCTACCCCGACCGGTACCGGTATCGGTACACGGTTGACGTGGGCGACGTGCGCGAAGCGGGCGAAGTGGGCGACCCGGCAGTCGAGTTCGGTGCCCAGGAGAGCCCGGTGACGCTGGAGTGCGCGGTGCGCGGGCCGGTACCGCTGCCGGCGTCGCTGCGGGAGCGGCTGCCCGAGGTGGTGTGGCGCGCCGGGATCGACCTCAACCCGCTGGACGTCCGGGACGAGGAGGACGTGCGCTGGCTGGAGTCGCTGGTCTGGCCCGAGCAGGCCCACCGGCTGGAGCGGCTGCGCGGCGCCGTCCAGGTCGCCCGGGCCGAGCCGCCGCACCTGGTGCGCGGCGATCTCAACGCGACAGTACGGGAGTTGGTGGCGCAGGTGCCTGCCGGTGCCACGCCGGTGGTGTTCCACAGCGCGGTGCTCGCCTACCTGTCCCCGGAGGCGCGGGAGGAGTTCGCGGTGACCATGCGCGGCCTGCCCGGGCACTGGATCTCCAACGAGGCCGTCTCGGTGCTGCCGACCGTCGAGCGGCGACTCCCCCGTCCGGCGCCCGCCGGATCCGGGCTGTTCGCGCTCGCTCTGGACGAGCGGCCGGTGGCCTTCACCGGACCGCACGGGCAGTCCCTCCACTGGTTCCGGTCCCGGGACGGTCTCGGGGCTTGAAGCTGCCGCAGCGGCAGCTTCTACCGTCGTGACCAGGGCCGGAGGAACCGGCCCTGGTCCACGCGAACGTGAACGAGGGAGACGGCGCATGGCAACGGCCTGGCCGATCGCGGAAGTCGTCCGGATGTCGGGCGTGACCGCCCGGACCCTGCGGCACTACGACGAGATCGGGCTGCTGCCCCCGGCCTGGATCGGCTCGAACGGCCACCGCTACTACGAGGAGCGGCAGTTGCTCCAGCTGCAACAGATCCTCGTGCTGCGGGCGCTGGGGGTCGGGCTGACCGGGATCGCCCGGATCCTGGGCGACCAGGTGGACGAGCTGGAGGCCCTGCGGGACCACCGGCACCGGCTGCTCGCCGAGCGCGACCGGCTGGACACCCTGGCCGCCACCGTCTCCCGCACGATCGCCGACCTGGAACGTTCCCGAAAGGACGGCACATCCATGACCAGCATCAACCGCCCGGAGAACCTGTTCGAGGGCATCCAGCCCGGCGACGTCGAGGAGAGCCTGCGGGACTTCCCCGAGCACGCCGAGGCGGCGCGGCGCGCCACCGCCGCGATGAGCCAGGCCGACGTCGAGGCCGGACAGCGCGAGCGGACGGCGCGGATGATCCGCCTGGCGGAGCTGCTGGCGGCCGGCCACCCGGCGGACGCCGAGCCCGTGCAGAGCCACATCGACGCCGAATACCTGGCGCTCACCTCCCTCCGGACGGTCTCCGTCGAGGAGTTCCGCACGATCGCGCGCTCCTGCACGGAGAACGCCCAGTGGAGCGCCGTGTACGAGGCCATCACCCCGGGCCTGGCCGCGTACCAGCGGGCCGCCATGGAGGCGTACGCGGAGGCGCGACTGGCCTGAGCCACCGGCGGGGCGGGGCGGCAGGGCCCGGCCTCCCTGCCGCCCCAGTCGGGGTGGCAGGGAGGGCCCGCCCCGCCTCGCCCCGCCGTCACTCGGTGCGCAGCGCCGTGACCGTCCGGGTGCGGGCGGTCCAGGCGGCGGGGAGGAGGGCGCCGAGCAGCGCCAGCACCAGGCCGCCGAGTATCAGCGGCCCCACCACCGAGGGGTGGAACACGGTGAGGTCCGCCTCCGGCACCCCGACCCCCGCGGCGCGGGCCATCGCCGGCATCACCTGGTGGTGCAGCAGGATCCCGATCGGGACCCCGATCAGCCCGGCCACCAGCCCGCTGCCGCAGACCGAGGTGAGCACCATGCCGACCGTCTGCCGGGGCGACATCCCCAGCGCCTTGAGCACTCCGAGGTCGTGTACCCGCTCCCGGGTGTCCAGCAGCACCGTGTTGAGCACGCCCAGGCCGGCCACCACGGCCAGCAGCAGGGTGAGCGTCCCGGCGAGGGTGTTCATGGCCAGCATCACGATGCTGATCTGCTGCCGGCCCGCTTCGGCGCTCAGGCCCAGCGGCCGGACGGCGTCGTCGAGCCCGTCCGCGTACGCCTGCGCGTCCGTGCCCGGGGTGAGGTCGATCTGGAAGGCGACCGTGTCGGCCTGGACGGCGGTGCCGAGCGGGGCCAGTGCGGCCCGGTCGACGAACACCTGGTCGCTGGTGGTCAGGACCTCGCCGCTGATCCGCACTGGGGTGCTGCGCCCGTGGTCGGTGAGGGTGACGGTGTCGCCGACGCGCACCTGGTTGGCGCGCAGGAAGGCGGTGGCGACGACCACCTCGCCGGGGCCCTGGAACCATCGGCCGGAGATCAGCTGGTAGCCGCCCCAGGAGGCGTCCCCGGTGAAGGCGATCACCGCGGTGCGCCCGGTGTTCCCGGCCACGGCGACCGGTGTCGGAGCGGTGCTGTACCAGGCCCGGGTACCGGGGCGGTCGGCGATCGCCCTGGTCGCGGCGGCCTCGTCCACGTGGTCGGGGGCCTTCGTCGAGCTCTCGATCGGGGCCTGGACCACGACCTTGCCGGAGCGCCCGGCCTGGAGGCCGTCCTGGAAGGAGCCGAGCGAGAGCGTCAGGCCGACGCACAGGGTGACTCCGGCCGTGCCGAGCACCACCGCGGCGGCCGTGGTCGCCGAGCGGCCCGGCCGGGTGAGCGGGGTCGCCAGCCCGAGGCTCAGGGCGCGCGGCACCGGTAGGCGGCCGATGAACTGCTGGACCCTGGCGACCGGACCCGACGCCCCGGCCGGGCCCGACGTGTCGACCCGACCAGACGCACTCGCCTGACCGGAAGCCCCCGGACGGCCCGAGCCGCCGCGGGAGGCTGCCCGCCGGGCGCCCGGCGCCGTCCGGCCGACCGCGAGCGCCTCCACCGTGCGCAGCCGGCCGGCCCGCAGCGCGGGCACCAGGGCGGTGCCCGCCACGGCTGCCAGGGCCACCGCCGAAACGGCGACGTCCACCCAGAGCGGGATGCCGAGCAGGCCGCCGCGCAGGGCCTTGTGCGCCACCCCGAGGACGGGTACGGACAGCAGGTTCCCGCCGAGCACGCCGAGCGCCGTGCCGACCCCGGCCGGGATCAGTGCCTGGCCGACGTAGGCGCGCGCCACCTGGGACGGGGTGAAGCCGAGCGATTTGAGGATGCCGATCCGCCGGGTGGCGGCGCTGACGGCGCCGCTGACCACGACGCCGATGATCAGCACCGACATGGCCAGGCCGAGCACCCCGAAGGCCGTCACGAACGGGACGAAGGTCGCGGCCGTCCGGTTGGCCTCCGTCTGGGCCGGCCGGTACGAGGTGGCCCTGGCGAGGGCGCCGCCCGGCACTGCGGCGGCGAGCGCCGCGCGGTCGACCTCCACCTCGGCGTCGGTGTCGGCGTGGGCGAAGCGGTAGAGGTACTGGGCGGCGGGCGCCGCACCGGGCGCGGTGAGCCCGGCGACCTGTTCGGGGGCGATCCAGCCGTCCGCGCTCCAGGAGGGGGAGGCGGCCAGGCCGACGACCTTGAGGGTCGGGTGCCCGGGGAGGTCGGGGAACTGCATGCTGTCGCCGACGCCCAGCGGCGAGTGGCCGTCCAGGAACACCACCTCGCCGGGGCCGGCGAGCCAGCGGCCCATGGTGATCCGCAGGCCGTCCAGCGGGCCGTCCTTCGCCCGGCCGACCAGCGTCACCGGCGGGAGCAGGCTGCCGGCCGGCGGGATCCGGAGCTCGTCGCCGGCGCGCGGCTGGACGGTGAGCGCCGGGTAGGGACCGGCCGAGGCCGTCACGCCGGGGGCGTGCGCGGTCGCGGCGAGTTGGGCGGGGCTCGCCCTGGCCGGGTCGTACAGCACGTTGAGGTGCGCGCCGCGCTGGTCGGCGAAGGTGCGCTGGTACGGGCCCTGGGAGGCGACCAGCAGGCCCGTGGCGAGGATGCACGCCGTCACGGCCGCCATCGTGGTGAGCACCATGACCAGGGTCTGCACCCGCTTGCGGCCGACGCCGGCGCGAACCACCTTGCCCAGTACGCTCATGCGCCCGCCTCCCTTCGCCCGGCGGGGGCGTTCGCCCACACGCGCCCTCCCGTGATCCGCTCTCCCCCGGCCTCCGGCCGGGGGCACCCCCACCACTCGCTCATCGCACGGCGTTCGCTCATCGCACACCGCCGGGGGCCGGCACGGCCGCGGTGTCCCGGACCAGCCGGCCGTCGAGCAGCTCGATGGTCCGGTCGGCGCAGGCCTCGGCGAGCGCGGTGTCGTGGGTGACCAGCAGGATCGTCTGGCCCTCCGCGTTGAGCCCCCGGAGCAGGTCGCGGACGTCGGCGGCCGAGGCGGTGTCCAGCGCCCCGGTCGGCTCGTCGGCGAGCAACAGCGGCGGACGGTTCATCAAGGCCCGTGCCACCGCGACGCGTTGGCGCTCGCCGCCGGAGAGCCGGCCGGGGAAGGCCTTGGCGTGCCGGGCGACCCCGAGCCGCTCCAGCAGCTCGCCGGCCCGGGCCCGGGCCTGCTCCCGCCGCATCCCGGCGAGCTGGGCCGGGAGCAGCACGTTGTCCTCGACGTTCAGATCGTCCAGCAGGTTGAAGAACTGGAACACCATGCCGATCCGCTTCCGCCGGTACTCGGCCAGGGCGGCCTCGCCGAGCTCGTGGACGGCCACGCCGTCCACCTCGACGGTGCCCTCGCTCGGGCGGTCGAGGCCGGCGACCAGGTTCAGCAGGGTGGACTTGCCGCTGCCCGAGCGGCCGAGCACGGCCAGCGCCTCGCCGGCCCGGACCTCCAGGTCGAGCCCGGCCAGCGCGGGGTGGGCGGCGTCGGATCGGTCGTACGTCTTGCTGACGCCGCGGATCCGGATGATCGGCGCGTTCACGGGCCCTCCACGATTCGAGGTCCGGCACCGGAAGTCCGGGCCGGCTGACGGGACATGACGCTACGAATTCGGGGCGGGGCGCGGACAGCCGTCTGGACGGCCTCTCGGGGGTGTATCCAGGTACACCCCGGATTGGGGGCGCAGACCTAGAGCGCTGCACGTCACGGCGCGGCAGACTGACGCCGGATGATCAACCGGGGCCGCGGGGCCACCGACCGGAGGGGAGGCGCGGGATGAGGACGAGCGCAGTGTCCAGGGCCGTCACGCAGCTGGAGGGTGCCGTCGTGGCCGGCGTGCGGGCGCTCTACATGGTCACGTTGGCCGTCACGGGGCTGATGGCGCTGCTGGCCGGGCCGGTCCTGCTGGCCGCCGCCCTGCTCGGCCCCGACGACGCCGAGCCGTTCGCCCACGGTCCGGGCGGGCCGCTGATCCTGCTGGTGCCGCTGACGCCGGTCGCCCTCTGGGCTCTCTGCTGGGCCACCGGGGGCGGCGGCCGGGCGGCCGGGGCCGTCCTGTTCGCGCCGGGCGCGCTCGCGCTGATGGCCACCGACCTCTACGGCGGCGCCCCGCCCGGCGGCCGGTCCGGATCGCTCTGCCTGGGGCCGGCGATGCTGGTGCTCGGCCTGCTCGGCACGCGCTGGATCGCGACGGAGAACCGGCGGATCGTCGGCCGGTGGAGCGGCCGGCCGATCCCGGTGCCGTACCACCGCGTCGACGCCGGGCCGTGGCAGCGGATGCGCGCCGGCGGCTGGCTGGCCGATCCGGCGACCTGGCGGGACCTCCTCTGGGTGCTCGTCTCCGGCTGCGCCGTCCCGATCACCGCCGTGATCGTCGTGCTGACCCCGATCGCCCTCCAGGTACTCGGCCGGAACGGGCCGTTCCTCCCGCTGGGGCCCGTCTACATGATGGGGCTCTACATCTCCCCGCTGGCCGCCCTGTGGGCCGCGCCGCCGGTCCTGCGGGTGCACGAGCGGGCCGCCCGCGCCCTGCTCGGCCCGTCCCGGCGGAGCGAACTCGCCCGCCAGGTCAGTCATCTGGCCCGGACCAGGGCGGACACCATCGACGCCGGGGCGGCCGAGCTGCGCCGGATCGAACGGGACCTGCACGACGGGGCGCAGGCCCGGCTGGTCGCCCTGGGCATGCTGCTGACCGTGGCCGAGCAGGTGAAGGACGACCCGAAGGCCCTGCAACCCCTGCTGGTCGAGGCCCGGATGTCCTCGGTCAAGGCCCTGAGCGAGCTGCGCGACCTGGTCCGGGGCATCCATCCCCCGGTGCTCGCCGACCGCGGCCTGGCCGACGCGGTCGAGGCGACCGCGCTGGACCTCCCGCTGCCGGTCACCTTCACCGGCGGGCTGCCCGGCCGGGCGCCCGCCCCGGTGGAGTCCGCCGTCTACTTCGCGGTGAGCGAGCTGCTGGCCAACGTGGTGAAACACGCCGGCGCCTCGCACGTGTGGATCGAGATAGGGCACAGTGGCGGGCTGCTGCGGATATCGGTCACCGATGACGGGCGCGGTGGCGCCAACCCGTCCCGGGGGACCGGCCTCAGCGGAACCGAACGCCGACTGGCCGCCTTCGACGGGGTGCTCGCGATCAGCAGCCCCTCCGGTGGCCCGACCATTGTGAACCTGGAGATCCCGTGCGCGTTGTCATCGCCGAAGACCTCTTCCTCCTCCGGGACGGCCTGACCCGGCTGCTGGAGGCCAGCGGCATGGAGGTCACCGCGGCGGTCGAGACCGGCGACGAACTGCTCGCCGCGGTGGCCGCCGACCGGCCGGACATCGCCGTGGTCGACGTCCGGCTGCCGCCCGGCTTCACCGACGAGGGGCTGCGGGCGGCGCTGGCCGCCCGCCAGGCGCACCCGGGGCTGCCCGTCCTGGTTCTGTCGCAGTTCGTGGAGCAGTTGTACGCGCGCGAGCTGCTGGCCGGCAGCACCGGCGGGATCGGCTACCTGCTGAAGGACCGGGTGCTGGACGGCGCCCAGTTCATCGACGCGGTGCAGCGGGTCTCCCGGGGCGGCACCGTGATGGACCCGGAAGTGATCAGCCGGCTGCTCACCCACAACTCCTCGGCCGGCCCGGTCTCCACCCTCTCCCCCCGCGAGCGGCAGGTGCTGGCGCTGATGGCCGAGGGGCGCTCCAACGCGGCGATCGCCCAGCAGTTGGTGATCACCGAGCGGGCCGTCGCCAAGCACACCGCGTCGATCTTCGTCCGACTCGACCTCCAGCCCTCCGACGACGACAACCGCCGCGTCCTGGCCGTGCTGGCCTACCTCAACAACGGCTGAGAGGGGCGACACACCAAGGCTTTCCACCCTATCCACCCCTTGAAGGGCCACCGCCAAGTGAGAGACCGCCCTCCGCTGCAGGGGGCTCGCCCGCTCCGGTCAAGGTCATCTACGCTGGTGACGTGCTCATCCTTGTTCGCCGTCGCCACGTGGACCTGCTCCGCGTGACAAGCATGTCCTGTCGACGCTCCAGCTGAACCTCGCGCCACCCACCCTCAAGGGCAGCCTCCACCCGGCCGCCTCCACCTCCCGGCTCCCGGAGCACCCGCCGCACCAGGCGGCCACTCCGGCCATCCCCCGGTCGATCACCGGGACAGGCCGGGACGAGACCAGCGGATGTCACACATGTCGCAGCAGTACACCCCCATATCCGACTCCCTCCCGGTGATCGACCTCTCGCTCGCCGACGGCGGCCCGGACGACCGCCGCCGACTGCACGACGAACTCCGTGCCGCAGCCACCGACGTCGGGTTCTTCCAGCTCGTCGGCCACGGCATCACCCCGGAGGAGACGGCCGCGCTCACCGACGCGATGCGCGCCTTCTTCGCCCTCCCCGAGGCCGACCGGCTCGCCGTGAGCAACCTCAACTCCCCCCACTACCGCGGCTACACCCGCACCGGCGACGAGCGCACCGGCGGCAGCCAGGACTGGCGCGACCAGTTGGACATCGGCGCCGAGCTGCCCCCGCACGTGCCCGGCACCGGCGAGCCCCCGTACTGGTGGCTGGAGGGCCCCAACCAGTGGCCCGCGGCACTCCCCGATCTGCGCACCGCCGCGCTCGGCTGGATCGACCACCTCAGCGACACCGCCCGCCGGCTGCTGCACGAGCTCCTCACCGCGATCGGCGCCCGCCCCGACTTCTACGACGAGGCCTTCGCCGGCCACCCCCACCTGCGGCTCAAGCTGGTCCGCTACCCCGGCACCGCTCCGGACGGCGCCGGCCAGGGCGTCGGCGCCCACAAGGACTACGGCTTCATCACGCTGCTGCTCCAGGACACCGTCGGCGGCCTCCAGGTCGAGCGCCCGGACGGCACATTCCTGGAGGTCCCACCGATGCCGGGCGCCTTCGTCGTCAACCTCGGCGAATTGCTGGAGGTGGCCACCGACGGCTACCTCAAGGCCACCAACCACCGCGTGGTCAGCCCGGTCGGCGCCCGCGAGCGCTTCTCCGTCCCGTTCTTCTACAACCCCCGCCTCGACGCCCACATCGAGCCGCTGGACTTCCCGCTCGCCCGGCACGCCCCCGGCGCCACCGAGGATCCGGACAACCCGCTGTTCGCCGAGTTCGGCCTCAACGAGTGGAAGGGCTACACGCGGGCCCACCCCGAGGTCACCCGCCGCCACCACGCCGACCTGGCCGACGCCGCCTCCCGGTAGCCCCACACCCCGGAGGCCGAGACCAGTCGCGCCGCAGCACAGAAGCAGCACCGGCCAGAGCCGGCCCCGGCCAGAAGCAGCACCGGCCAGAGCCGGCCCCGGCCAGAGGCACCAGCACCCCGAGTCCGCCCCCGCCGCTCCCCAGCGGCGGGGCGGACTCACGTGTGCGGCGGGCCACCGTCGCCGGTGGAGCAGCCGGTGGACCAGGGGGACGGGCACTGTCACACTGCTGCTGTCACAGTGGAAGTGTGCCAGTGCAGGAGGCGGCAGATGGGGGAGCTCGGGGCCGTGGGAGACGGGGGCGGGGTGCGGCTGACGGTCGATGAACTGGCGGCGCGGGCCGGGGTGACGGTCCGGACGGTCCGGTTCTACGGGACGAAAGGCCTGCTGCCGCCGCCGGAGTTGGGGCCGCGCCGGGTCGGGCTGTACGGGGCGGCGCACCTGGACCGGCTGGAGCTGATCGAGGAGTTGCAGCGCCAGGGGCTGACGTTGGCCGCGATCGAGCGGTACCTGGCCCGGCTGCCGGAGGACAGCACGCCGCTGGACCTGGCGATCCACCGGGCGCTGGTGGCGTCCTGGACGCCCGAGGCGGCGGAGGAACTGGGCCGGGCGCAGTTGGAGCGGCGGGCCGGGCGAGGGCTGTCGGAGGAACAGGTGGAACGCCTGGTCGCGATGGGGGCGTTGGAGCGGACGGCCGATCCGGAGCTGTTCCGGGTGGATCCGGGCCTGCTGCCGCTGGGGGTGCGGATCCTGGACGTGCCGATCCCGCTGGAGACGCTGCTGGCCGCGCGGGCGGTGGTGCTGGAGCACAGCCGGGCGACGGCCCGGGAGTTGCAGCGGCTGTTCCGGGAGACGGTGTGGCGGCCCTATCGGGAGAGCGAGCCGGCGCCGGACGAGCTGGCCCTGATGAGGGCGCTGACGGACCACATCCAGCCGATGGTGGCGCAGGCACTGGTCACGGCGTTCCAGCGCTCGCTGCGGGAGGAACTCGGCGAGGAACTGCGGGAGGAACTCGGCGAGGAACTGCGGGAGGACTCGGCGGGGAGCTGAACGGGAGCTCAGCGGGGAGCCGAGCAAGGAACTCGGCAAGGACCTGGGCCGGGAACCGCAGGAGGAGCCGGGTGGGGGCCGTCCGGCACCCGGCCCCCACCCGCTCAGGACTGACGGTCAGTCGGTGAAGGTGCGCCCCTCCGCCGCGATCCGCTCCAGCAGCGCCGGCGGCGCGAACCGTTCGCCGTAGGCGGCGGCGAGTTCGCGGGCCCGGGCCGCGAAGCCGGCCGGGCCGCCCTCGTACCCGTTGATGTACTGGAACACGCCGCCCGTCCAGGCCGGGAAGCCGATGCCGAGGATGGAGCCCACGTTGGCGTCGGCGACCGAGGTCAGCACGCCCTCCTCCAGGCAGCGCACCGAGTCCAGCGCCTCGCTGAACAGCATCCGCTCCTTGAGGTCCTCGAAGGGGAGGCCCTCGGAGGGGACGTCCGCGGCCGGCTCGCCGAAGTGCTCGCGCAGCCCCGGCCAGAGCCGCCCGCGCTTGCCGTCCTCGCCGTACTCGTAGAAGCCGGCGCCGCCGCTGCGCCCGGGGCGGCCGAACTCGTCGACCATCCGGTCGACCACCGCGTCGGCCGGGTGGGGCGTCCAGCTGCCGCCGGCGGCCTCGACCGCGCGCCGGTACTCGTCGCGGATCTTGCGCGGCAGGGTGAGGGTGAGCTCGTCCATCAGCGAGAGCACCTTGGCGGGGTAGCCGGCCTGGGCGGCGGCCTGCTCGATGCTGGCCGGGGGGACGCCCTCGCCGACCATGGCGACGCCCTCGTTGAGGAACTGGCCGATGACCCGCGAGGTGAAGAAGCCGCGCGAGTCGTTGACCACGATCGGGGTCCGGTCGATCTGCCGGACCAGGTCGAAGGCGCGGGCGAGGGCCTCGTCGCCGGTCTGCGGGCCGCGGATGATCTCGACCAGGCGCATCTTGTCGACCGGGGAGAAGAAGTGCAGTCCGATGAAGTCCGCGGTGCGTTCGACGCCTTCGGCGAGCAGCCCGATCGGCAGGGTGGAGGTGTTGGAGCAGAGCAGCGCGTCGGGGGCGAGGACGCCCTCGACCTCCTGGAACACCTTGTGCTTGAGCTCGGTGTTCTCGAAGACGGCCTCGATCACCGCGTCGCAGCCGGCCAGGTCCGCGGCCTCGGCGGTGGGGGTGATCCGGGCGAGCAGCGCGTCCCGCTTGGCCTCGGTGGAGCGGCCGCGGGCGATCGCCTTGTCCAGCAGCCCGGCGGAGTAGGCCTTGCCGCGTTCGGCGGCGGCCATGCTCACGTCCTTGAGCACGACCTCGATGCCGGCCTTGGCGCAGGTGTAGGCGATGCCCGCGCCCATCATCCCGGCGCCGAGCACGGCGACCTTGCGGACGAGTCGCTTCTCGACGCCCTGGGGGCGGCCGGCGCCGGAGTTGACCGCCTGGAGGTCGAAGAACAGCGCCTGGATCATGTTCTTGCTGGTCTGTCCGCAGGCGAGCTCGGTGAAGTAGCGGGCCTCGATCGCCATCGCGGTGTCGATGTCGACCTGGGCGCTCTCCACGGCGGCGGCCAGGATGTTGCGCGGGGCCGGGTAGGGCGCGCCGTTCAGCTGCTTGCGCAGGTTGGCCGGGAAGGCGGGCAGGTTGGCGGCGAACGCCGGGGTCGCGGGGGTGCCGCCGGGGATCTTGTGGCCCTTGACGTCCCAGGGCTGGACGGCGGCCGGGTTGGCCTCGATCCAGGCCCGCGCCCGGGCGGTCAACTCCTCCGGGGTGGCGACGAGTTCGTGGACGAGTCCGTGTTCCAGGGCCTGCGCCGGGCGGTACTGGCGGCCCTCCAGGAGGAACTTCAGCAGGGCGTCGGTGATGCCGAACAGCCGTACGGTGCGGACCACTCCGCCGCCGCCCGGCAGCAGGCCGAGGGTGACCTCGGGCAGGCCGAGCCGGCTGGCGGGGTTGTCCAGGGCGATCCGGTGGTGGCAGGCGAGGGCGATCTCCAGGCCGCCGCCGAGCGCACTGCCGTTGACGGCGGCGACGACCGGCTTGCCGAGGGTCTCCAGCCTGCGCAGCGCGCGCTTGATCCGCTGGGACTTCTCGAAGACGGCGGCGGCGTCCTCGGGGCGGGCGGCGGAGAGCAGCCGGAGGTCTCCCCCGGCGAAGAAGGTCTTCTTCCCGGAGGTGACGATCACGCCGCGCAGCCCGTCGGCGGCGAGGCCGGCCAGCCGGTCGACGACGGCGTCGAGGTCGGCGGTGAAGGCCTCGTTCATGGTGTTGACGGACTGGGTCGGGTCGTCGAGGACGAGGGTGACCACGCCGTCCTGGTCCTGCTCCCAGCGGATGGTGGTGGTGTCGCTCATGAGTTCAGGGTCTCCGAGGGGATCCGAGGGACAGTGGGTCAGATGCGCTCGACGATGGTGGCGACGCCCATGCCGCCGCCCACGCACAGGGTGATCAGGCCGTAGCGCAGGTCGCGCCGCTCCAACTCGTCGATCACGGTGCCGAGCAGCATCGCGCCGGTGGCGCCGAGCGGGTGGCCGAGGGCGATCGCGCCACCGTTGACGTTGACCTGCTCGGGCCGGAAGCCCAGTTCGCGGATGAAGCGCAGGGCGACCGCCGCGAAGGCCTCGTTGATCTCGACCAGGTCGATGTCGGCGGCGGTGAGCCCGGCCTTGGCGAGCGCCTTGCGGGTGGCCGGGGCGGGGCCGGTGAGCATGATGGTGGGCTCGGAGCCGGAGACGGCGGCGGAGACGATCCGGGCGCGCGGGCGCAGCCCGTACCGCTCGCCGATCTCCCGGCTGCCGATGGCGACGAGCGCGGCGCCGTCGACGATGCCGGAGGAGTTGCCGGCGTGGTGGACGTGGTCGATGGCCTCGACCCAGTGGTACTTCTGCAGGGCGACGGCGTCGAAGCCGCCGGCCTCGCCGATGCCGGCGAAGGAGGGCTTGAGGCCGGCCAGGGTCTCGACGGTGGTGCCGGGGCGGATGAACTCGTCGCGCTCCAGCACGACCAGGCCGTTGCGGTCGCGGACCGGGACCACCGAGCGGTCGAACAGGCCGTCCGCCTGCGCCTTGACGGCGCGGGCCTGGGATTCGGCGGCGAAGGCGTCCACGTCGGTACGGGAGAGGCCCTCGATGGTGGCGATCAGGTCGGCCCCGATGCCCTGCGGGACGAAGTTGGTCTCGTACGCGGTCATCGGGTCCGCGAACCAGGCGCCGCCGTCGGAGGCCATCTTGACCCGGGACATCGACTCGACGCCGCCGGCCAGGATGAGGTCCTCCCAGCCCGAACGGACCTTGGCGGCGGCCAGGTTGACGGCCTCCAGGCCGGAGGCGCAGAAGCGGTTCTCCTGGACGCCGGCCACCGTGTCGGGCAGGCCGGCCGCGATGGCCGCGATCCGGGCGATGTCGGAGCCCTGGTCGCCGACCGGGCTGACCACGCCGAGCACGATGTCGTCGATCGCCGCCGGGTCCAACTCGGGGTGCCGGTTGCGCAGTTCGTGGATCAGTCCGACGACGAGGTCGATCGGCTTGGTGCCGTGCAGCGAGCCGGTGGCCTTGCCCCGGCCGCGCGGGGTGCGGATCGCGTCGTAGACGTACGCTTCGGTGGTCACGGTCAAACGCCTTTCGGGGCAGGGGGGTTCGCGGGAGGCCTCAGCCGAGGATGGACCGGCCGACGATCTCCTTCATGATCTCGGTGGTGCCGCCGTAGATGGTCTGGATCCGGCCGTCGGTGAACGCCCGGGCGACCGGGAACTCGCTCATGTACCCGTATCCGCCGTGCAGTTGGAGGCACCGGTCGGCGGTGCGCTTCTGCAGTTCGGTGGCCCACCACTTGGCCATCGAGGCGTCCGCCGGGGTGAGCGCGTAGCGGTTGTGCTCGGTGATGCAGCGGTCGACGAAGGCCCGGGTGACGGCGCACTCGGTGGCGAGTTCGGCGATCTCGAAGCGCACGTGCTGGAGCTTGGCCAGTGGGCGGCCGAAGGCCTCGCGCTGCTTGACGTAGTCGGTGGTGATCTCGACCAGGTACTCGGCGCCGGCGATCGCCGCGGCCGCGATGGTCAGCCGCTCCTGGGCGAGGTTCTGCATCAGGTGGACGAAGCCGCCGTTGAGCTCGCCGAGCAGGTTCTCCTTCGGCACCCGGACGTCCTCGAAGAACAACTCGGCGGTGTCCTGGGACTTCTGGCCGATCTTGTCCAGGTTGCGGCCGCGCTCGAAGCCGGGCGTGCCGCGCTCGACCACCAGCAGGCTCAGCCCGTGCGCGCCGCCCTCGGGGGTGGTGCGGGCGACCACGACCACCAGGTCGGCGAGGATGCCGTTGGAGATGAAGGTCTTGGCGCCGTTGAGCAGGTAGTGGTCGCCTCGGTCGACGGCCTGGGTGCGGATGCCCTGGAGGTCGGAGCCGGTACCGGGCTCGGTCATCGCGATCGCGGTGATCAGCTCGCCGCTGCAGAAGCCGGGCAGCCAGCGGCGCTTCTGCTCCTCGGTGGCGAGCGAGGTGAGGTAGGGGCCGATGATGTCGTTGTGCAGGCCGATCGCCAGCCCGGAGGCGCCGGCCCGGGCGAACTCCTCGGCCAGCACGGCGGCGTAGCGGAAGTCCGGGGCGCCCCCGCCGCCGTATTCCTCGGGGACGGCCATCCCGAGCAGGCCCTGGCGGCCGGCCGCCAGCCAGGCGGAGCGGTCGACGATGCCGGCCTTCTCCCAGCGGTCGTAGTGCGGCAGCACCTCCTTGGCGAGGAAGGCCCGCACGGCGGCCCGGAAGTCCTCGTGCTGCTCGGTGAAGATCTCGCGCTGCAACGCTACGCTCCTTGTCCTGCATCGGAGTTGTCGGAGTTGAGGGACGGGACGGCCCAGTCGCGGGCCACCTCGGCGGTGTCCGCACCCGGCCGGGCCGGCGGGCGGCGCAGCGCGCCGGGGGTGGCGGAGAAGCGCGGGGCGGGGGCGGGCTGGGTGACACCGCCCGCCTCGACGTAGGTGCCGCGCGCCAACAGGTGCTCCTCCCGGGCTGCCTGACGCATCGTCAGCACAGGCTCCACGCAGGCGTCGGAGCCGGCGAAGACGGCCTCCCACTCGGCCCTGGTCCGGGTGGCGAAGCGGTCGGCGATCAGGGCCCGCAGTTCGGGCCAGCGGGCCAGGTCGTACTGCCCGGGCGCCTGCGGGCCGAGTTCCAGCAGCCGGGCGAACTCGGCGTAGAACTGCGGCTCCAGCGCCCCCACAGCCAGGTGTCCGCCGTCGGACGCCCGGTAGGCCGCGTAGAACGGCGCGCCGCCGTCCAGCAGGTTGGCGCCCCGGCGGTCCTGCCAGTGGCCGGCCGCGAGCAGCCCCCACAGCATGCTGGACAGGTGCGCCGCGCCGTCCACGATCGCGGCGTCGACGACCTGGCCGGCGCCGGTGCTCCTGGCGTGGTGCAGCGCGGCGAGCAGGCCGACGACCAGGTAGAGCGAGCCGCCCGCGTAGTCGCCCAGCAGGTTGGCCGGGATGCCGGGCGCCTCCTCGGGCCCGCCCGGCCCCGCGACCAGGCCGAGCACCCCGGCCACCGCCGCGTACCCGAGGTCGTGCCCGGCACTGGCGGCGCGCGGCCCCTGCTGCCCCCACCCGGTCATCCGCCCGTACACCAGCGCCGGGTTGCGGGCCAGGCAGTCCTGCGGCCCGACCCCGAGCCGCTCCGCGACCCCGGGCCGGTAGCCCTCGATCAGCAGGTCCGCCCGCTCGACCAGGTCCAGCACCAGGCCGGGCCCCGCCGGGGACTTGAGGTCGACCAGCACCGACCGCTTGTTCCGGTTGGTCACGTCGTACGCCGGATCGATGCCCAGCGGCGACGGATCCGGCCGGTCCACCCGCACCACGTCGGCGCCCAGGTCGGCCAGCAGCATCGCCGCGAACGGCCCCGGCCCGATCCCCGCGAGCTCGACCACCCGCACCCCCGCCAACGGGCCGGGGCCGGTGGCCGTGACGCCCGGCGGACTGCTCGTGTCACGCACTGGCTGCAGAACCCTTCTGGGTTTGACAGTAAAGCTGTAACACCCGCGATGATAGAGAAGCGACCCGCCGGTAACAAGACCTCCTCCCCCACCATGAACACCGCCGCCGAGGACTTCGCCGCCGCCTGCCGCCCGAGCGACTGCGCCGGTTCATCACCGCCGGGGGCAAGGCGACCGGGTGTGAACCGATCCCGTAGCCGGGGCGGGTGGGCGGAAATGGTCGGGCGACTGTCAGGGTAATGGCCTATGGTGCGGTAGACCTATTACGCACGACACGGGGGAAGCGCCATGACCACCACTGGACACGCCACCGGACACGCCACCCGCACGATCGTCACCGCCTCCGAGCGGCTGGTGCTCGGCCGGCCTCAGGAGGGGGACGTGGAGGCGGTGTTCGCGATCCACGGGGATCCGGAGACCAACCGGTACAACCCCAACGGGCCCCACCGCGACCGGGCGGCGAGCCGGGAGATGCTGGACGGCTTCGTCGCCGACTGGGCGCGGGACGGGGTGGGGTACTGCACCGTGTCCACCCGGGAGGAGCCGGAAGCGGTCATCGGGTTCTCCGGGCTCTACCTGCACACGCTGGACGGCGAGCGGGTGTTCAACCTCTACTACCGCTTCCGGCCGTCCGCATGGGGCCTGGGCTACGCCGCCGAGGCGGCCCGGGCTGCGATGGCGGAGGCGCTGCCGCGCTTCCCCGGCGTGCCGGTGGTCGCCCTGATCCACCCGGACAACGTGCCGTCCCGCCGGCTCGCCGAGCGGCTCGGGCTGCTGCCGGACCCGGACGGCCGCACCGACGACGAGGACCGGCTGATCCACCGGATGGCCTGAGCCGGGGGGCCGACCTGGCCACCGCCCCGAGCAGGACCGTTTCTTCCGTCCCGCTGCTACCTGCGAGTAGAGTGCGGCGTTCCCCCTTAGCCGTCCGATACCTCCCGTATCGCCTGAAACGAACTGGTGGCCGCATGACAGTCCGGACCCGCCCCGCGCTGTGGTGGCGCATGGGCATCGTGCTCTCGGCGGGCCTCGGCCTGACCCTCGGAACCGCGCCGCTGGTGTTCTTCACCGTGCAGAGCAACGTCATCGTGCTCGGCTACTTCATCGGCGCCGTGTACTGGATGCTCAAGCGCGACACCGTGGACGCGCCCGCGCCCCGGCTGCGCGGCGCCGCCACCCTGTACATCCTGATCACCGGTCTGGTCTCGCACGTCCTGCTCCAGCACGGCGCCAACCCGCTGCCCGGGCTGGTCAGCGGGCCGGACAAGCTCGCGCACTGGTCGTCGTTCTTCCTGCACTACGTGACGCCGGTGATGGTGATCGCCGACTGGCTGGTGCTGAAGCCGCGCAACGCGGCGGCCTGGAAGGACATCCCGCTCTGGCTGGCCTTCCCGCTCGGCTACGCGGCGATCGTGCTCGCCCGGAACGCGCTGTTCGACGACTACCCGACGCCCTACCCCTACTTCTTCTTCGACCCCACCACCAAGGGCTACGGCTACGTCTGGGGCCAGATAGCCCTGCTGACGGTCGAGTTCGTGGTGCTGGCCGCCGCCGTGGTCGGGCTGGACCGGCTGGGAACGCTGGTCGCGGGCAAGCTGAGGTCCGCCAAGTCCTGAACGCCCGGGCACGGATGACGGCCTCCCCGGGGCTGCCCTTTCGCCGGGGCGCTTTCCGGGGACGCCCTTTCCCGGGTGACCGTCCGCGCGGCGGCCGGCCTCAGATCCGCCAGGAGCGGATCCGGTCGGCCGCCGCGAACACGTCCGCCCCGCCCGCCGCGATGTCGCGGGCCAGCTCGACCAGCGCCCCGTACGGCGGGTCGACGCCCTCCTTGGCCGCGTGCATGTACGCGGCCGTCGTCATGCAGGCGTACAGGTTGTTGCGCACCGGCAAGGGGCGCAGCAGCACGATGGTGTGCATCAGGGTGGCCGCGCACCAGGCGGCGTCGGCGTCGTGGCCGAGTTGCGCGGTGTTCACCCGGTGCCGGGCGACGGCGGCCTGGAGCGCGGAGTAGTCCCGCACGCTGAGGTCCTCCGGCGAGGCCAGCTCCTGCACATCGAGCAGCCAGCGCAGGTCGACGTGGAACAGCATCATCCCCGCACCCCCGCCGCGCCGTTCACGCCGCCGGCGCGTCCTCCGGGAACGCGGCGTCGAACTCCGCCCGGTGCGACTTCCAGAACGCCACCGCGTGGTCCACGAACACCCGCCGCTGCTGCTCCCGCACGCTCAGGTCGTGGATGTACGCCTTGATGCTCTTACCGTCCGCGGCGGCGGCCTCGCGGATCGCGGCGAGCTCGTGCTCCGTGTACTCGATGTTGAGCGCAGGCATGGCGCCGATGGTACTGGAGCGCACCGGAGTTGGGACCACCAACGGAGGATTTTCACCCGCCGTCAAAAGGGTTTGCTGTCGATACCCCCGCGGAGTGGTTTCGGCGCAGCCGCGGGTAGCCCCCAAGTCGGGCGGGGGTCGGGCGCGCGGGATGACGCCGGGGCGGTGGGGGCCGCCGTAGCGTCTGGGGCAAGGCGGCGGAGCGGTTCCGCGGGGGAGGCCGGGCGGTTCGGCGGAGGCCGGAGATGACGCGCAGGGCAGTGGGCAGGACCGCAGTGGGCACGACGACGGCAAGCAGAGCGGCAGTGGGCAGGACGGTGGCGGCCACGGCGGTGGCGCTCGCGACGACGGTCGCGGTGGCGGCGCCGGGGGTGGCCGCGACGCAGGCCGACGGCCAGGACAGGCGGGGCAGGTCCCTCCAGGGGGTCTGGCAGATGGACGGGTACGGCCTGGTGGCCGTGGTCTCCGGGAGCAGCCTGGCCACCTACGACGTGACGACGCACAGCTGCGTGCCGGGGTGGGTCACCGGGACGCAGGACGGCGCCCCCGGCCGGGACGGCACCGTCCGGTACGTCCTGGGCGACAACGCCCTCACCCTCACCCCGCAGCCGGGCGGGCGCCGGGCGATCGACGCCGAGGAGGGCGGGACGGGCAGCAAGACGCTGCGCCGCCTGGACGCGCTGCCGGCGCTGTGCACCCGGCCCGCCCCCAACGACCCGCTCGCGGTCTTCGACCGGTTCTGGGAGACCTTCGAGGAGAACTACCCCTTCTTCGCCGCCAAGGGGATCGACTGGCACGCGGCCCGCGACGAGCAGCGCGCGAAGATCACTCCGGCGACCACCACCGACCAGCTCCAGCAGATCTTCATCGACCTGCTGACCCCGCTCAAGGACGCGCACACCGGTCTGGCCCGGGTGACCAGTACCGGCCCGACCGGCGTCTACTCCGGCCGGCGCGACGGCTCGTTGAAGTCGACGCCCGCCCTGCGGGACGCGGCCCGCAAGGCCGTCGACGCACAACTGACCGGCCCTGAACAGGAGTTCGCCGTCAACGACCAGGGAGTGAGCCGGCTGGGCGTGGGCCGGCTCCCGGACGGCGTCGGCTACCTGCGGGTGAGCGGCTTCGACGGCTACGCGACCGGCGGGTTCGCCGCCCAGGCCAAGGAGCTCGACCGGGCGCTGGACGCCCTGCTCGCCGACCCCGACCGGCTCAACGGCCTGGTGATCGACGTCCGGCTGAACGGCGGCGGCTCGGACGCGCTCGGGCAGCAGATCGCCGCCCGGCTCACCGACCGCCCGTACGTCGCCTACCGCAAGGTGGCCCGCGACGACCCGGCCGACCCCACGAAGTTCACCCGGCCGCAGCCGGTCGTGGTGCGGCCCGCGCACACCGAGCACTTCACCGGCCCCGTCGCCCTGCTCACCTCCTCGCTGTCGATCAGCGCCGCCGAGACCTTCACCCAGACCCTGATGGGCCGCTCCCCGCACGTCGTCCGGATCGGCGAGAACACCCAGGGCGTCTTCTCCGACGTGCTGATCAAGACCCTCTCGCCGGACTTCATGGTGGTGCTGCCGAACGAGAAGTACCTCACGCCCGACGGCAGCACCTTCGACGGCCCCGGCATCCCGCCGGACATCCGCACGCCGGTGTTCACCGATGACGAGCCGGCCGGGCTCAAGGACTCCGCCCTGAGCACGGCCCGCCGCGTCCTCGGCGAGCAGTAGCGGCCGCATCGCGGGCGAGGCCGCCCGCGCCGTACCGGCCACCCCGGCGGCAGCGGCTGCCCGCGCCGTACCGGCTACATCGGATCCACCCCCCGCAGTTCGCCGTCCAGCTCCAGCCACCGGGTGAGGCCCAGGCCGCGCAGGAACGGCACGTCGTGGCTGGCCACGATCAGCGCGCCCTGGTAGGCGGCGAGCGCCTGGGTGAGCTGGCGGACGCTGGCGAGGTCCAGATTGTTGGTCGGCTCGTCGAGCAGCAGCAGCTGCGGCGGCGGGTCGGCCAGCAGCAGCGCGGCCAGGGTGGCCCGGAACCGCTCGCCGCCGGAGAGGGTCGCGGCGGGCTGGTCGGCCCGGCCGCCGCGGAACAGGAAGCGGGCCAGCCGGGCACGGATCGCGTTGTCCCCGGCGGCGGGGGCGAACAGCTTGACGTTCTCCGCCACGGTCAGCTTGTCGTCCAGCAGGTCGAGCCGCTGCGGCAGGTGGCGCAACGGCACCGGGGTGCTGATCTCGCCCTCCAGCGGGGCGAGTTCGCCCGCGATGGTGCGCAGCAGGGTGGTCTTGCCGGAGCCGTTGCGGCCGACCAGGGCGATCCGCTCGGGGCCGCGCAGGTCGAGGTCGGCGGTGGTGCCGTAGGGCAGCCGAACCTTCTGCAGGGTGAGCACGGTGCGCCCGACCGGGACGGCCGTGCGCGGCAGGTCGATCCGGATCTCGGCGTCGTCGCGCACCGCCTCCTCGGCGGCGGTGAGCCGCTGCCGGGCCTCCTCCAACCGCTCGGTGTGCATGCCCTGGAGCCGCCCGGCCGTCTCCTGGCCCTGGCGTTTGAGCTTGCCCGCGAAGATGTGCGGGTCGTTGCGGGTGACCGAGCGCTTCTTGCCGTAGCTGGCGCTGCGGTCCAGCCGGGTGCGGGCCTCGGTCAAGTCCCGTTTCTGGCGCTCGACGTCGGCCTCGGCGTTGCGCAGCAGCCGCTCGGCGGTCTCCTGCTGGGCGGCGAGGGTGCGCTCGTACTCGGCGAAGTTGCCGCCGTACCAGGTGACCGCGCCGTCCCGCAGGTCGGCGATCTGGTCGACGTGCTGGAGCAGTTCGCGGTCGTGGCTGACGATCAGCATGACGCCGTGCCAGCCGGCGACCGTCTCGTAGAGCCGCTCCCGGGCCGTCCGGTCCAGGTTGTTGGTGGGCTCGTCGAGCAGCAGGACGTCGAGGCGGCGCAGCAACAGGGCGGCGAGGCGCAGCAGGACGGCCTCGCCGCCGGAGAGCTCCCCGGTGGTGCGGTCGAGGCCGAGGCGGTGCAGGCCGAGCCGGTCGAGGGTGGCGCGGGCGCGCTCCTCGACGTCCCAGTCGTCGCCGACGGCGTCGAAGTGGCGCTGGTCGGAGTCCCCGGACTCGATGGCGTGCAGGGCCTCGCGGGTGGCCTGGATGCCGAGCGCCTCGTCCACCCGCACGGTGGTGTCCAGCGTCAACCCCTGGGGCAGGTAGCCGAGTTCGCCGTCGACCCGGACGGTGCCGCCGGTCGGGGTCAGCTCGCCGGCGATCAGCCGCAGCAGGGTGGACTTGCCGGCGCCGTTGAGCCCGATCAGGCCGGTGCGGCCGGGGCCGACGGCGAGGTGGAAGCCGTCCAGGACGGGCTTGCCGTCGGGCCACTCGAAGGTGAGATCGGTGCAGAGGACGGCGGTGGTGGGTTGTGCCATGGAGGGCCTCCCGGGTGGTTGCCGAAGGGAACGATGAGCAACACGGGGAGACACCGCGGGTGCGGGCCGGTACGGCCGGGGGGAGGGCGGGGCGGATCCGGATCAGCCGGATCGGGCTCGCCACGGGGCCGTGACTGAGGTCGCACACTCGCACACCGCGCGGCGAAGGGCCTGCGCGGCGGGGGCGGTGTCTCGGGACCTCAGTAGAGCAACGGCCTTCTCCTTGTCTGGCGGGCGACTCCGTCCACGCTACGCACGGCGCCGGACGTGGGCAACCGAATTTCGGCGCACCGGGCAGCACCCTGGACGCGCACCTGACCTGGGCATGCACCTGCTCTGGACCCGCATCGGGAAGCGGCCGCCCGGAGCGGGACCCGGCCGGATTCCGGGCGCCCGGAGGAGGGCGGGTGCCGGTCCGGTGCCGATCCGGTGACGGCCCCGCCCCAGTCCGGGGGTGTGCGTAAGGAGGCCTTTATCCGCATGGCAGACTCCTCCCCTGCCATGCCTGCGGCTCCCCGGAGCCGTACCCGAGGAAGGGGTCGCATGGCGGTTATTCACAGGGGGATTTGAACTCATGTCACCGATGTACCGGCCGAACCGTGCCGTCCTGGGTGCCTCCGTCGCCGCGCTGACCGTGCTGGCCGCGACCGCGTGCGGCCCGGACAACAGCGACCCGGTCGTGGCCCAGACCACGGCTCCGGCGGTCGCGGCCGGCGCCACCGGCAAGCCGGGCGCGGCGCCGATCAAGCTGCCGACCGCCGAAGAGCTGAAGACCTGGAAGTTCGAGGACTGGGACAAGTGGGCCCAGCAGAACGTGATCACTCCGGCGGTCAAGGGCTACTGGACCCTGCAGCGGATCCTGAACGCCAAGCCCAAGCCGATGCCGCAGCCGCAGCCCGACCCGACGCAGCCACCGGCCCAGCCGACCTCGAAGCCGGCCACCCCGGCCCCGGCGCAGCCCACCACCGCCCAGCCCCCGAGCACCGGCGACGCGCTGCCCACCGTCATCGAGGCCAAGCCGACCCAGCACCCGTTCGCGAAGAACCTGCACGTCAACGGCAAGCTCTTCTTCAAGGACGGGAACGAGGACTACGTGTGCTCCGGCACCGTCGTCTCCGACCCGGCCAACCCCGGCAAGAGCAACCTGGTCTGGACCGCCAGCCACTGCCTGAACGGCGGCAAGGGCGGCCAGTACTACACCAACATCTCCTTCGCCCCGGCCTACAACAGCAACGGCCTGCTGAGCGGCGGCAAGCAGGCCAACGAGACCGACGCCGAGCCGTACGGCGAGTGGGGCGCGACCGCCGGCATGGTCTCGCCGCAGTGGTCGGCCGAGGCCGACCCGGAGCACGGCGGCCCGTGGAGCCAGTACGACTTCGGGATCATCAAGGTCGCCAACCCGAGCGGCAACGGCAAGTCGCTGGAGGAGACCGTCGGCGGCTCCGTGCCGATCTGGTTCAACGCCCCGCGTGAGCAGTTCAACAGCGTCAGCGCCTACGGCTACCCGGCCGGCAAGCCGTTCGACGGCGTCGAGCTGGACCACTGCGACAGCGGGAAGCCGGCGAAGAAGACCGGCGACCCGAGCCGCCCGGCGATGCTGATGATCGGCTGCAACATGACCGGCGGCAGCAGCGGCGGCGGCTGGGTCGCGACCAAGGACGGCAAGCCGGCCCTGGTCAGCGACACCTCGATCGGCAACGGCGCCAGCACCTGGGAGGCCGGCCCGTACCTGGACGACGTGGCGGCCCGGATGTTCGACTACTTCTCGAAGAAGTCGAAGTGACCACCGAGGCCCGGAGCACTGCCGAGGTCCGGAGCACCACTGAGGCCCGGAGCACCACTGAGGCCCGGGTGGCCTCCCGGGTCCGGTAGGTCCTGACCGGCCCGCGTGGCCGGTCCCCGGGGCCGCGGCAGCCGCGCCGCGGCCCCGGGCTTTTCCGCCACCCGGCCCGCTCCTCTTACAATCGGGCTCATCATGAGCGCCACACTCGTAGTCAAGGACCTCGCCGCCGGTCACGGCGAACGCACCCTCTTCTCCGGCCTGGACCTGGTCGTCGCCCCCGGTGACGTGATCGGCCTGGTCGGCGTGAACGGCGCCGGCAAGTCGACGCTGCTGCGGCTGCTGGCCGGGCTGGACACCCCCGAGGGCGGTTCGCTGCGGCTCAGCCCGGCGACCGCCAACATCGGCCACCTGCCACAGGAGCCGGAGCGGCGCGAGGGCGAGTCGGTGCGCGACTTCCTGGCCCGCCGCACCGGCGTGGCGGCCGCGCAGGCCGCGCTGGACGAGGCCACCGAGGGCCTGGTCGAGGGCCGCCCGGGCGCCGACGACGCGTACGCGGCGAGCCTGGACCGCTGGCTGGAGCTGGGCGGCGCCGACCTGGAGGAGCGCGCCGAGGAGGTCGCCGACTCGCTCGGTCTGAAGGTCTCGCTCGACCTGCCGATGACGGCGCTGTCCGGCGGCCAGGCCGCCCGGGCCGGCCTCGCCTCGCTGCTGCTCTCCCGCTACGACGTCTTCCTGCTCGACGAGCCCACCAACGACCTCGACCTGGACGGCCTGGAGCGGCTGGAGGCCTTCGTCAAGGGCCTGCGCGCGGGCACCGTGCTGATCAGCCACGACCGCGAGTTCCTGGCCCGCACCGTCACCAAGGTGCTGGAGCTGGACCTGCACCAGCAGCAGGTCAACCTGTACGGCGGCGGCTACGAGGCGTACCTGGAGGAGCGCGCGGTGGCCCGCCGGCACGCCCGCGAGGAGTACGACGAGTACGCCGACACCAAGTCCGGGCTGGAGGCCCGGGCCCGGATGCAGCGCGGCTGGATGGAGCACGGCGTGCGCAACGCCCGCCGCAAGTCCTCCGACAACGACAAGATCGGAAAGGCGCAGCGCGCCGAGTCCACCGAGAAGCAGGCCTCCAAGGCCCGGCAGACCCAGCGGATGATCGAGCGGCTGGACGTGGTCGAGGAGCCGCGCAAGGAGTGGGAGCTGCGGATGGAGATCGCCACCGCGCCGCGCTCCGGCTCGGTGGTCGCCACCCTGCGCGCGGCCGTCGCCCGCCGCGGCGACTTCGCCTTCGGCCCGGTGGACCTCCAGATCGACTGGGCGGACCGGGTCGCCATCACCGGCGCCAACGGCGCGGGCAAGTCGACGCTGCTGGCCGCCCTGCTCGGCCGGCTCGAACTCGACGGCGGCAGCGCCTCGTTGGGCTCCGGCGTGGTGGTCGGCGAGGTGGACCAGGCGCGCGGGCTGTTCCTCGGCGGCGAGCCGCTGGCGGACGCCTTCGCCGCCGCCGTCCCGGAGTTCACTCCGGAGGAGGTGCGCACCCTCCTGGCCAAGTTCGGCCTCAAGGCGGTGCACGTGAGGCGCCCGGCCGGCACCCTCTCCCCCGGCGAGCGCACCCGGGCCGCGCTGGCGCTGCTCCAGGCGCGCGGGGTCAACCTGCTGGTGCTGGACGAGCCCACCAACCACCTGGACCTGCCGGCGATCGAGCAGTTGGAGGCGGCGCTCGGCTCGTACACCGGGACCCTGCTGCTGGTCACCCACGACCGGCGGATGCTGGACACCGTCACGGTGAACCGGCGGATCGAGGTCCGGGACGGGCGGGTGCACGAGCTGTAGTCCCGTCCGGCAGGGCGGCCCCGCCGGGCGGCCCTGCCGGACGGACCCGCCGAGCGGCCCCGCCGGATGGACCTGATCTGCGGATTGGTCTCGACCTCTTCCCGGCGCGGCCGTCATGTGCTGTGCTGTCGGCCATGGTTGACAGTGCAGTGGCAGGGACGCCCTACCCGACCGTCCCCCTCACCCCGATGACGGTGCCGGCCCACGAGGCCGAGGCCCGCAGCAAGTCCTTCCACGACGTGATGGCGCAGCGCCGGACCGTCCGCGACTACGCGACCCGCCCGATCCCGGACGGGGTCGTCGAGTGGGCGATCCGGACCGCCAACACCGCGCCCAGCGGCGCGCACGTCCAGCCCTGGCGGTTCGTGGTGATCACCGACCCGGAGCGCAAGCGGCGGCTGCGCGAGGCCGCCGAGGCCGAGGAGCGTGAGTTCTACGCGCACCGGGCGTCGGAGGAGTGGCTGGCCGCGCTGGCGCCGATCGGCACCGACTGGCGCAAGCCGTTCCTGGAGGACGCGCCGGCGGTGATCGTGGTGTTCGAGGTGCACAAGGGGCCCGATTCGCCGCGCCCGTACTACACCAAGGAGTCGGTGGGGATCGCGGTCGGACTGCTGCTGGCCTCGCTGCACCAGGCCGGGCTGGCGACGCTGACCCACACGCCGAGCCCGATGAAGTTCCTCAACGAGGTCTGCGAGCGCCCGCTGGAGGAGCGCGCCGCGTACGTCATCCCGGTCGGCTACCCGGCCGAGGGGGCGCGGGTGCCGGATCTGCGGCGCAAGGAGCTGGACGAGGTGCTGATCAGGCTCTGACCGCCGGGCGTGTGCGCGCCCCGGTGCGCCGGGAGTGCGGCCGGGCGCGCCGGGGTGCGGCGGGGACTGGTGAGAGGCCTGGTGGGAGGCCGTCCGGAATTCATTGGTGACAGGTCCCGGCCAAGGACATAATCGCGGTCATGAGCCACCCGCAGTCACGGTCCTGCAAGTACCCGCCCGCCCCGCTCCACGTGCCCGGCCCCACCGCCGTCACCACCGGGCGGCCGCCCGAGGAACTGCGGCTGCCCGGCGGGATCTCGCTGCTGCGCCGCCGCAGCACGCACGCGGTGGCGCTCAACAAGGCCGTCCGCGCCAACCTGGACCACCTGCGGCCCTGGATGGAGTGGGCGGCCGAGCCCCCCACCCGGGCGCAGACCGCCGAGCTGGCCCGGGCCGGCTCCCTCGCCTGGGAGGCCGGCACCGACTTCATGTACCTGGTCGGCCTGGACGCCGAACCCGGCGGTGTGGTCGGCGCCCTCGGCCTGCACGGCCGGATCGGCCCCGGCGCACTGGAGATCGGCTACTGGGTCGCCGCCCGGCACGCCGGCCGCGGCATCGCCACCACCACGGCCGGGGCGCTGACCGAGGCCGCCCTGGCGCTGCCCGGCATCGCGCGGGTGGAGATCCACTGCGACGAGGCGAACGGCGCCAGCGCGGCCGTCCCGCGCAAGCTCGGCTACCGGCTCGACCGGGTCGCCGAGGCCGCCGTCCGGGCTCCCGCCGAGACGGGGCGGCAGCTGATCTGGGTCCGGGAGGCGTGACGGCGCTCCGAGGCGGGGCCGGTGACCTGGGCCGGGGCCCGGGCGACCTCCGCCGTTCAGCACCCCTCGCCGCTCAGTACCGCTCGCCCGTCGGCGTCGGCAGCGCGTCCAGGTCGGCCAGGTCGGCCGCCGAGAGCACGACCTCGGCCGCGCCCGCGTTGTCCACCAGGTAGCGCGGCGTCTTGGTGCCCGGGATCGGGAAGACGTACCGGCCCTGTGCCAGCACCCAGGCCAGCGCGACCTGCGCGGGCGTCGCGCCGATCCGCTCGGCGACCTCCTTGACCCTGCCGACCAGTGCCAGGTTCGCCTTCAGCGCGTCCTGCTGGAAGCGCGGCAGCCGGCGGCGGAAGTCGTCGGCGGGCAGCTCGTCGAAGGAGGCGATGCTGCCGGTCAGGAAGCCCCGGCCGAGCGGCGAGAACGGCAGGAAGGCGATGCCCTGCTCCTCGGTGTACGGCAGCACCTCGGCCAGCACGTCCCGGGTCCAGAGCGAGAGCTCGGACTGCACGGACGCCACCGGGTGCACCGACTGGGCCCGCTTGATCTCCTCGACGGTCGCCTCGGAGAGCCCGATCCGGCGGGCCTTGCCGGCCGCGACGGTCTCGGCGAGGGCGCCCCAGGTCTCCTCGATCGGGACGGCCGGGTCGACCCTGTGCAGCTGGTAGAGGTCGACGTGGTCGGTGCCGAGGCGGCGCAGGCTGTCGTCGATCGAGCGGCGCACGTGCTCGGGGCTGCCGTCGCGGGCCGACTGGCCGGACCCGCCCGGGACGATGCCGACCTTGGTGGCGAGGAAGGCGCGCTCCCGGTACGGGCCGGCCAGCGCGGCGCCGACCACCTCCTCGTTGGTGTAGGGGCCGTACATGTCGGCGGTGTCGATCAGGGTGACGCCGAGGTCCAGCGCCTGCCGGATCACCCGGACGGAGTTCTCGTCGTCCCGGTTCTGCACGTCGTAGGCCCAGGTCATCCCCATGCAGCCGAGGCCGATGACGCCAGTCTCCGGTCCGTTGGTACCGAACGTGGCGTTGCGCATGACGGTGCTCCGATCGTGGTGGTGTGTTTGCCCGCTCGCGGGGTGCTGCGGTGGATCAACGCGTCCAGCTTTCACCTTGGAGTGCACTCAAGGTCAAGCCCGTCCGGACGCGCTTGGGATCCGCTTCGGACCCGCTTCGGGTCCACCTCCGATCCGCCTCCGGTCCGCCGACCGCCAGAGGGGGCGTTGATCGTATGAGCGGCCCTCGGCTCACCCGGAGGTGGGATGCGCCCGAGGCGCAGGTGGAGCGCGTACGTCGGACTTCACCACCATGCGCGCGGACACGACCGTCTGAACCGTGCGTCCGCACCACGGCCCGCCGCCGGGCGGGCGCAGGCCGGCCGCCCGGCCGGCACCGGGTGGTCACCCGTCAAACCGGCGTGCGGGAGCCCGTCGACGAGACCTCCGCACCACCGGGCGCCATCCGCCCGGTCTTGGCAGGGCTCACGGCGACGGCGGACCCTCTGGGCACAGCCGATCATCGGCTCATCCAGTCGGTATTCCGTTGGGGAGGAACCCATGACGTTCTCGCGCACCCGCCTCGCCGCCGTCGCCGTGATCGTGGCCGCCGCCACCGCCGTGACCGTCCCGGCGCAGGCCGCCGGCGGCCACCGCGCCCTCAGCCGCTTCGACGACGGAAGCTTCGAGTCGCCCAAGGCCCCGGCGAACAGCTTCGCCGAGTTCAACGCCGGACAGACCATCGGCCCGTGGACGGTCACCAGCGGCAGCGTCGACCTGATCGGCGCCGGATTCTGGCAGGCCGCCGAGGGCGACCAGTCGGTGGACCTCAACGGCGCCACCACCGGCGCCGTCGCCCAGACCTTCGCCACCGTCCCGGGCACCACCTACTCCGTGACGTACGCGCTGGCCGGCAACACGGCGGCCGCGCCGACCGTGAAGACCGGCCGCGTGCTCGTCGACGGCCAGGACTTCCAGGACTTCTCCTTCGACATCACCGGCAAGACGCCGACCAACATGGGTTACGTGGGGCGCCAGTTCAGCTTCGTCGCGCGGAGCGCCTCCACCACGCTGACCTTCGCCAGCACCAACGCGGGCGCGGCCGGCCCGGTCGTGGACGACGTCCAGGTCAAGGAGTGCAAGCCGTGTTGCGGGTGATCCGCTGAACCGCCCGCCCGCCGGTCCGGGACCAGCGGGCGGGCCTCCCCCTCCTTGCCGACCGTTGTTTCCCCCTCGCTTAAAGTGCTTCACCCCGCACGGCGAGCCCTGACAGGGTCAGTTACCGGAAGGTGCACTCCCTGTGAGGAAGGGTGGATCCCTTGTTCAACCGATTGAACCGATTGAACCGACGAAAGGCCTCCGCGCTCGCCGTGGCGACGCTCACGGCGGCACTCGGTCTGGTGCCGGTCGGCACCGCCCAGGCGGCGGCCTGTCAATGGCAGAAGACGGCGTGGGAGCTGCCGCCCACCACGACGGTCGGCACGGTGTACTCGAGCGACGGCGGCCGGTACGCAGTCGGCGTCACCGGAACGCGGTCCCCCAGCTGGCCCACCGACATCACGAACGGGCGCGGGACGCTGTGGGACAACGGGAAGGTCGTGCTGCGGCTCCCCGCGGGCAATCCCAACCTGTCCGGCGTCAACGCGGCCGGCCTGATCGTCGGCGACGACCTCGTCAACAACAAGTTCAGGGCCGTGACGGTGAGCCACACCGGGACGACGACTGCGCTGCCCTTCAATCCGAACTGGAACAGCTCGTCCGCCAGCGTGGTCAACAACGCCGGTGACATCGCCGGGATGGCCAAAGTCGGAACGAATTTCATCCTGGTGGTGTGGCCGGCGAACGCGCCGGGAACGTACCGCGAACTGCCCCTCCCGGCAAGCAGCTTCCTCCTCCTCAACGGCATCGACGAGCAAGGCAGGATCGTCGGGTCCACCGCCGCGTTCGGCTTCGTCTCGGACATCAACGGCCAGTGGCACGCGCTCGCCGCGCAGGGCTCCAACGCCTACAGCGATCCTGTGGCGGTCCGGGACGGGCGCATCGTCGGCGGCACGCAGAACGACACGAGCTACGCCGAAGCCGAATGGGACGCCCAGGGTTCGCTGATCCGGACCATCGGCGCGGGCGCCATCTCGGCAAATGCCATCGGCGGCAACGGAATCGTGGGCGGGACGGCGTTCGTCGGGTCGATTCGACGGCCTGTCCTGTGGCGTGACGGCGTGGTGGCGGACTCGCTGTCCGCAGTCTCGGACTCGTTCACGATCAGGGCGATCAGCACCGACGAGAAGACCCTCATCGGGAACGAGAACTCCCGACCCGTGAACTACACCTGCTCCTGACGGCTGCTTCTGATGCCTGCTTCTGACGGCTGTTTCTGACGCCTGCTTCTGACGCCTGCTTCTGACGCCATGAGGGCCGGCAGCCTCCTCCCCGGAGGGGCTGCCGGTCCGGTCTTCGCCGCCGTCGCTTTCACGGCCGCCGCCTGCCGGGAGCCGAAAATCCTCCTGCCAGGGTGCCGAAGGTCGACAGGGGTGCCACCCGAAGGTGCGAAGCGGTGTTCCGAGAACGGGGTTCCAGAGCCTTAAACCGTTCCTAAAACCTTCCCACAGCGGGCTTCCGATGCCCCGGAAGTGCTTGACGTGCACAGCTGGTCTAGTCCAGTTTGATGCTCAGCACCGCGCTCCTCCCCCGCACCGGACCAGCCCCCATGCTGCCGCCCGCCCCGCGTTTCCCCCTTCGCGGCGCGGGCGGCCCCACGTCCCGAGAGGCACCCCCATGCCCAGCGCGCCCCAGCCCGCCCCCACGCACCGCCGCCCCGCCGGTCGCACCAAGCTGCTGAGCCTCGCCGCCGCCACCGCGCTCGCCGCCGGCGGCCTCGCCACGCTCGCCGGGAACGCCGGCGCCGCCGACGGCAACCTGCTCGCCAACCCCGGCCTGGAGAGCGGCGCGCTCAGCCCCTGGAGCTGTTCCGGCGGGACCGGCAGCGTCGTCAACTCCGGCGCGCACAGCGGAAGCTACGCACTGAAGGGGGCGGTCGGCGCGAGCGACACCGCACAGTGCGGCCAGACCGTCACCGTCCAGCCCAACACCACGTACAACCTCAGTGCCTGGGTGCAGGGCCAGTACGTCTACCTGGGCGCCACCGGCAGCGGCGTCACCGACCCGGCCACCTGGACGCCGGGCGGCGCCAACTGGCAGCAGCTGTCCACCAGTTTCACCACCGGCCCGGCCACCACCAGCGTCACCGTCTACCTGCACGGCTGGTACGGGCAGGGCGCCTACCTCGCCGACGACATCACGCTCACCGGCCCCGGCGGCGGCAACCCCACCACCCCGCCGCCCACTTCGGGCACCCCGACCGGCGGCCCCACCGGCACGCCCACCGGCGGCCCGAGCACCCCGCCGCCGAACGTCGCCGTCCCCGTCGCGCCCTACATCGACATGGGCGCCTGGCCCACCCCGTCCATGCCCGACATGGCCAAGTCCGGCAACCTCAAGGCCTACACCATGGGCTTCGTGACCGGCGTCGGCTGCAAGGCCAGCTGGTTCAACGCCTACGACCCGCGCACCGGCTGGGCCAAGGACCAGATCGACGCGCTGCGCGCGGCCGGCGGCGACGTCAAGCTCTCCTTCGGCGGCGCCAGCGGCACCGAACTCGCCGCCGCCTGCACCACCGTGGACTCGCTGTTCGCCGAGTACGACGCCGTCGTCAACGCCTACAACCTGCGCTACGTCGACTTCGACATCGAGGGCGCGGCCATCGCCGACACCGCCTCCAACGACCGCCGCTCCGCCGCGCTCGCCAAGCTCCAGCAGGCCCACCCCGGCCTCAAGGTCTCCTTCACCCTGCCCGTCCTGCCCGAGGGCCTGACCTCCGAAGGCGTCGCCATCGTCAAGTCCGCCCGCGACGCCGGGGTCGCCGTCGACCTGGTGAACATCATGGCGATGGACTACTACCGGACCGGCACCGACTACGGCAACGCCGCCGTGCAGGCCGCCCAGGCCCTGTTCGGCCAGCTCAAGGCGCTCTACCCGGCGAAGACCGACGCCCAGCTGTGGGCCATGGTCGGCGTCACCCCGATGATCGGCGAGAACGACGACCACCAGATCTACAACCAGGCCGCCGCCCAGCAGTTGGTGACCTTCGCCCGGCAGAACCACCTCGGTCTGCTGGCCTTCTGGGACGCCACCCGCGACGCCAACGCCTGCACCGGCGGCTCGCTCTCCAAGTGCACCAACATCGCGCAGCAGCCGTACGAGTTCGCGAAGATCTTCGCCCAGTACGCGGGCTGACCGCGCCACACGGGCCGACCCCCGCCTCGGCGGGCGGGGGTCGGCCCGGCGGTCGGGGGTGTTCCTCAAGGACCGCCAGGAGGCGAAGTGGTGACGGCGGCCGCGGCTCAGGTGTCGTAGCAGCCGTCCCACGGGGCGTGGAAGCCGAGGCCGTCGGGGTAGAGCTCGGCCCAGACCCCGCCCTCGCCGTCCTCGCCCTCTTCTTCCTCCTCCTCGTCCTCCTCGTCCTCCTCGTCCGTCTCGATGACCAGCCCGAACAGCGCCCCCTCGACCCGGACGGCGAACGGCGCGATGGCGATGTCCCCGTACGCGCGGCCGGGGAGGGCGTCGAGCCAGTCGGCGAGGAGTGCGCGGGCGGCCTCGACGGCTGCCTTCTCGCCGTCCGCCGTCGTGCCGGTCGAGCGGATGCGCGAGTCGAGGTGCCGGCCGGCGTCGTCGAAGCGGTGGAGCACCGCGAACCAGCGCTTCTGCGCCTGCCAGTTCTCGACGTCGGCCCCGACCTCCGGGAAGGCCGCCGTGACGGAGGCGAGGAACTGGCCGCCCTCGCACCGGCCGATGGTGCGGGTGCGGTAGTCGGGCTCGTACCGGATCGGGATCAGGTCGGGAACGCTCATGACCGAACCGTACGGCCGAGCTGTGACAACCCCCGGCCCGGAGACGGCTGCGGGCCGGGCGCTGCTTCGGCCGGGCCCGGTCGGCCGACGGTTCGTTCAGCGCCCGGTGGGCAGGTTGGCCCCGCCCGTGCAGTCGAACACCACGCCCGTCACGAAGGTGTTGGCGGCCAGCAGGTGGATAGCCTGCGCGACGTCCTCGGCCCGGCCGACGCGGCCGACCGGGGTGGTGGCGGCGAGGCCGTCGAACAGTGCCGTCCGCTGCTCGGCCGGGACGCGGTCCCACCACGGGGTGTCGATGACGCCGGGCGAGACGGCGTTGATCCGCAGCGGGGCGAGTTCGACGGCCAGCGGCGGGACCATCGCCTCCAGCGCGCCGTTGATGGCGGCGAGTCCGGCGGTGCCGGGGATCGCGGCGCGGGCGGAGGCGGCGGTGATCAGCGTGACGGATCCGTCCGACCGCAGGTGCGGCAGCGCCGCCTGGAGGACGCGGACCTGCGGCCAGAACTTGGCGTCGAACCCGGTGGCGAGGTCCGCCAGGTCGAGCTGGGCGAACGGGCCGCTGCCGGCCGCGCCGCTGACCGCGACGACCAGGTGGTCGACGGTGCCGGACTGCGCGAAGAAGGCCGCGACGGCCTCGGGGTCGGCCGCGTCCAGCTGGTGGCCGGTGGTCTTGCCGCCGATCCGGGCGACGGCGGCGTCCAGCCGGTCCCGGCCGCGACCGGTGATCACGACCTCGGCGCCGTCCGCGGCGAAGGCGGTGGCCGCGGCCTCGCCGATGCCCGAGCTGCCGCCCATCACGACGACGCGCTGTCCGGTGAAGAGGTTTGACGTGGTGCTCATGGTGGCGTGTCCTTCATCTTGTCGAGACCGCTAGTTCCGTCAATAATGTTATCGAGACTGCTAGTCTTGTCAAGTGGGGGAAGAGGAAAGGAAACACGATGACCGAAGCCCGCCCGCACACCGGACGCCGCCGCAACGAGGCCGCCCACCAGGCGATCCTCGACGCGGCCCTGCACCTGCTCGCCGAATCCGACGGCACCCCCGTCACCATCGACGCCATCGCCCGCACCGCCGGCGTCGGCAAGCAGACCGTCTACCGCTGGTGGCCCTCCAAGGGCGCCGTCCTGCTCGACGCCCTCACCGACCGCGCCGACCAGGACGCCCCCGGCCCCGACACCGGCACCCTGCGCACCGACCTCCACGCCTTCATCGCCACCACCTTCGACGGCTCCCAGCGCGACACCACCGCCCCCGCCCTGCGCACCCTCGTCCGCGAAGCCGCCCGCGACCCCCACCTCGCCGACCTCATGCAGACCTTCACCGCCACCCGCCGCACCGCCCTGCACGACCTCCTCGCCCGCGGCCGCGAACGCGGCGAACTCGCCGACGACACCGACCTCGATCTGATCGTCGACCAGGTCTACGGCGTCTTCTGGTACCGCTTCCTCCTCGGCCACGCCCCCCTCGACGCCACCGTCGCCGACCGGCTCACCAACTCCCTGGTCACCGGGAACAGTTAGGACCCGTCCGGCGGATCCTGCCGGGCACCCGAGCCGGTTGATCACCCGATCCGCCTTCGGCGCCGCCCCGTGGGGCCCTCCCTGCGGGACGGCGCCGTCCGACGAGGGGGCACTCACGCAAGGGCGAGGCACAGCGCGGCCGTTCGGATCCCGGCCGGGGCCCGGTTCCCGACCCGAGGACATACCCGGGCAGCCCGAAGGGGCAGACCCTCGAAAAGGTGACGAAGGCGTTCGGGCTGGACCTGCCCGCGTGCGACCTTCAGGGCGCCGGGTTCCACGCATCGGCGAAGTACCCCGGGGAGGTCCTGAACCTGAGCTTCCAGGCTCCGAAGGACTGCGTGGACCGCTTCCTCGCCGACCCCGGGCAGACCGGGCGGACGGCGCACCTGGAGGCGCGCCACCTCGGCGGTTCCTGACCCCGGAGACCCGCGCCGCCCTCAGCCCGACCTCGCCCGTCCTCAGTCCGTCCGCCGAGCCCCGCCGGGCGCCACTCCGGGGCCGTGCCCGTTCAGACGTCCGCCGGCCCGCGGCGCCGGATCAACGGCAGGTAGACCTCGTCCACGATCTCGACCAGGACGTCGTCGGGCGCGGTCGGCACGCCCCGCACCACGAACTCGTTGCGCAGCAGCACCACCGCCACCGTGGCGACCCTGGGGTGGAGCGCCTCGGGGGCCGCTTCACCACGGGCGACCGCGCGCCCCAGGACGGTGAGCCAGGGGGCGGCCGCGGCCTCGCCGGACTGGTCCTGGAGCTGCGCCAGGAACTCCGCCGCGCCACCGGCCGCGGCCAGGAGTTCGCGCAGGATCGCGCCGAGCGGGGAGCTCCAGTGCCGGTTCGCCTCGCGGAGCAACTCCAGGGCGTCCCCGCGTAGTTCACCGGTGTCGGGGGGCACGGCGGTGGTGGCCAGCTGCTTGTAGGCGGCGAGACCGAGGGCCAGGCGGTTGGGCCAGCGGCGGTAGAGGGCGTTCTTGTTGGTGCCGGCGCGGGCGGCGACCTTGTCCATGGTCAGCCCGGCGAATCCGGACTCGGTGAGCTCCGCCACCGCCGCCTGGAGGATCGCCTCCTCCAGTGCCGCCCCGCGCCGCCGTGTCTGCCCGGCCATGGCCCTCGTCCCGTCCGATCCAGTCCGATCCCGTCGCCGGTACCGCCGTTGATACCGCCGTTGATACCGCCCCTACCCTCCCATCCTTCTTGCCCTCTCCGGCCCGCGCCAACTAGGGTACTGGCCGTACCGTATTTTCCGCCCCGCCCCGCCCCACCCCCAGGAAGGCAGGACACCGTGCGCGCCAAAGGCATCAGCTACGACACCGGATTCGTCAGGAACGGGTCGTACTCCCGCAGCCGGTTCGACCCGAAGGAGGTCGAACGCGAACTGCGCATCATCCGCGACGACCTGCACTGCAACGCGGTCCGCATCATGGGCGGCGACCCCGACCGGATCGAACTCGCCGCCGGACTCGCCGCCGACCTCGGACTGGAGGTCTGGTACTCCCCGTACCCGCTGGAACTCACCGCCGACGAGCTGCTGGCCCTGTTCGCCGACTGCGCCGAGCGCGCGGAACGGCTGCGGCGGCGCGGCGCCGAGGTGGTGTTCGTCACCGGAGCCGAACTCAGCCTGATGAACCCGGGATTCCTGCCCGGCGACACCACGGACGAGCGCATCGCCCTGCTCAGCCGACCCGAGCTCGTCCGCGAACACCTCGGACCGGTCAGCGGCCGGGTCAACGCGTTCCTCGACCGGGCCGTGGCCACCGTCCGCGAACACTTCGGCGGGCGCGTCACCTACGCCGCCGTACCGCTGGAGCGCGTCGACTGGACGCCCTTCGACCTCATCTCCCTCGACCTCTACCGCTCCGCAGAGACCGCCGACCGGTTCGCCGACGGCGTCCACGAGCTGGCCGCGCAGGGAAAGCCCGTCGCCATCACCGAGTTCGGCTCCGCCGGCTACCTCGGCGCGGGCGACCGGGGCGCGCTCGGCCTGGACATCGTCGAGTACGACGCCGAGGGCCCCGTCCGCCTGAAGGCCGCGCACGAGCGCGACGAGGCCGGCCAGGCCGCCTACCTGCGCGAACTGCTGGAGGCCTTCGACGCCGGCGGCATCGACGCCACCTTCGTCTTCACCTTCGCCCTCTACGACCACGTACACCGCCCCGACGCCGACCCCCGCGACGACCTCGACCTCGCCAGCTACGGCATCGTCAAGGTCTACGAGGACCGCCCCGGCACCACCTACCCCGACCTCCCCTGGGACCCCAAGGCCGCCTTCACCACCCTCGCCACCTACCACCACACCCACTAACCAGGCACCGCCCGGCGCCGCCTCGGAAAAATATGCCGACCGGTCTACTGATTCACACCCTTGCGCGCCAACCACCCACCACCCACCTCGCACCTCGCACCTCGCGCAGGAAGTCGGCCGGCCCGACTTCCTGCGCGACACCCATCCAGCACGGGACCGAATATGATGACCGGTCTACATAGTTGCGTGCGCTGCGAGCGGCGCCTCCGCCTCCGGTGCGCACAGGAAGTCGGCCTGATCGACTTCCTGTGCGGAATCCACCGTGCGCAGCGCAGAATATGACGGTCGGTCTACATATCCGGCCGACGGCAGGCGTGAGCGCCCTCCCCCACGCGCAGGAAGTCGACCTGGCCGACTTCCTGCGCCGCCCGCCAGGCTGGCGGGTTGGGAGGCGAGGAATATGACGGTCGATCTACATAATTCCCCGAGATGGAAACGGTGCCGGCGCAGGGAGTCGGGCGGGGCGCCGTGTGACGTCCAGCAGGCGGGGGCTAGGGGTCTGTGCGATGGGTCGTGTGAGCTGGTCAGGGCCGCGCCCTAGTGTTTGCTGTTGAACGAAGGGGGTCGCTTGTCACGCAATACAGCCGAAGCAGAGGCGGGGATGAAGGGGATCACGTTTCCTGCCTGGCACGGAGAGCACTACGTGACGCTGGCTGAGCTACTGGTCCGCCTGGGCAGCTTCGGCCTGGACCTGCAGTGGCGCGTCGAGTTCGACGAAATCGTCGATCCTCGTTGCGTCGAGATGGAGAGGCAGTCTGCCGACGGCGGCATGGACACGTTGACGCTGTTGTCGCTGACGGCCCCCTTCCTCCAGCTGATCGACGCCGAAGCGCTTGGGTTCGCCGGGGACGGGGTGATGGTCGCCCTGACCGAAGTGGACAGCTCGCAGTGGGACGTCAGGGCTGTCGACGAGCGCGTACTCAGCGAACTTCGCCGCCACTATCCGGGTGCAACAGACCTCTGAGCGGGGCCTCTCACGCCGGGCGGAGCCATAGGCGGATCGAGGCCATGGTGACCGTCCCATGGAAGACATGCGCCCTCTTGTCGTAGCGCGTGGCGACGGCTCGGAAGTCCCTGGGCCGGTTGATGGTTCGCCCGACTTCGTTGCGGCGGCGGTAAGCCGTCTTGTCGAACCCGGTCGGCCGGCCGCCTCGGCGGCCGCGGCGCTGGCGGTCGGCCCGCCGGTCTCTCGACTCGGGGATCGTGTGCTTGATCTGGCGCCCGCGCAGGTGAAGCCGGTTGCGGCGTGACGAGCACGCCTCATCGCCCCCGACACGGTCGGGCCGGGTGCGCGGTCGCCCACCAGCCTGCCGGGACACACGGATCTCTTCCAACACGGAAATCATCTGCGGAGTGTCCCCTTCCCCCCACAAGGTGATCTTGCAGGTGCGACCGCCTCGCGAGCGTCCCAGGGCCTCATCAGAACGGTGACGCGCCAGTCTCCTTCGCCGGCCCGGAACCCTCGGGGCAGGAATGGAGGCGCCGGCCGCATGCTGATGAGCGCGGCAAGTCGTGGAATCGACGCCGACCATGCTCCAGTCGATTCGGCCCTCGGCATCGGCGTCGGCTAGGACGGCCAGCAGAACTCTCTCCCACGTACCATCCGCCGACCACCTTCGATGACGGTCGGTCTACATAGTTGCGTGCGCGGCGAGCGGTGCCGCCGCCTCCGGTGCGCGCAGGAAGTCGGCCTGGTCGACTTCCTGCGCCGCGCCCCCCAGGCTGGCGGGCTGGGGGGCGAGGAATATGACGGTCGGTCTACATAATTCCCCGAGATGGAAACGACGGCGCGTGACGTCCGGTGGGCGGGGGGCTAGTCGGCGAAGCGGGCTGACAGGTGGGGGAGGAGGGCGGGGAGGTCTTCGTCCTCCCAGGGTTCGCCGGTCGGGGGGACGGAGGTGATGTCGCTGGAGGGGAGGTCGGCGCCGGTGAGTTGGCGGTAGGCGTGGGTGGCCGCGTAGGCGAGGTCTTCGGCCTCCAGTTCCTCCTGGTCGGGGGTGAGGAGTTCGGCGAGGCTGTCCGGGTCGGCGAGGGCCTGTTCGAAGAGGGTGCGGCCGGCGCCTATCAGCCAGTCGCGGAAGTAGTCGAAGCCGTCGTCGCTGCAGCCGCCGTTGACGAGGTAGCCCGCGCCCCAGAGCAGCCAGGTGCAGGAGCGGGCCTTCTGCTGCGCGTAGTGCCGGTCGAAGTCCGCGATCTGATCGGGTGCCAGGCCGGCGAGGTACTCGGTGAGCGCGTCGGCGTGTTCGCTCTCGTCGGCGGCGCCGGTGCGGGTGTCGTCGATGATCTGCCAGAAGGTGTCGAGGTCCATGCCCGTCACCCTGGCAGCTGGGTCTGACACTCTCTCGCGCAGGCGACAGAACGGTTTCAGTGGTTTCAACGGTTTCAGCAGCTTCGGCGGTTTCAGCGGTGCGAGTTGGCGCTGCCGTCCGCGTTCTCCGTGGAGAGCAGGACGACGGGCGTGCCGAAGTAGCGGACGCTCGGCGCGATGGGGCCAGGTGGCCGACACCCAGCGGTCGCAAGCGGTTCGGGTCCGGATGGCGGCCCGAGCCAACCCATGCCACGTTACTCAAAGTGTTCACAAAAACACCTTGTGTTGTCCCAATGCTGCGGCGTGGCGTCTTGCGGTGACCACGCCCGACTGGAACGGAGACGGTATGGCAGGGATCAGACGCGGTCGGTCGCGCGGCAGGCTCGCCGCAGCGATCGGACTGGCGGTCATCGGCATGACGGCGGGTTGGGGAGGAGGTTCGGCACAGGCCTTCCCGGCGCACGCCTTCCCTGCACGGGAGACGACATCCGTCAGACCTGCCGCCGCCTCACCCGCGGACGGCGCGGACCGCGCGAACGGCGCGAACGGCGCGAACGACGCGAACGGTGCGGACCGCGCGGACGGAAAGTCAGGCCCCCGGGCGCTGACCTGTCCGCCGGTCCCGGTGTGGGCGAACACCGGCGGCGGCGGTGACCAGCTGTACTCGTACAGCCCGACGGGTACGCAGCTGTCCGACGTGCCGCTGGTGCGGGATTACGGGGACATCGCGTGGAGTGCGAACGGTACGACGCTGTACGGGGTGTCCTGGCACGAGAGCCCGGCGACGCTGTACACGATCAACCCGGCCACGGGTGCGGAGACGAGTTCGGTGGTGATCACCGGTCCGGCCGCGGTCGACGGATTCGACTTCAACGCGCTGAGCTCCCGGCCCGACGGGACCCTGTTCATCGGGTCGTTCTTCTCGAACCTGATCTGGACGCTCAACCCGACCACCGGGGTGAGCACGCTGTTCCCCGCCGCCTACCCCGCCACGCTCGTCTCCTCGGGCGACTTCATCACCCTGCCCGACGGTGACATCCTCGGGGCGGCGTTCGATTCGTTCTTCCAGAACCCGACCTTCTACTTCCGTATCCACCCGGACAACACGATCACCGAGATCGGCAACGTGCCGGGCTCCACGTACGGTCTGGCCCAGTCCGGCGGCCAGGTGTACGTCTTCCGTGCGAACGGCACCATCGAGACCCTGAACTCGATCCCGGCCGGTCCCTCGACCGCGGTGATCCCCACCACCGTCGTCGCCAACACGGGCCACCCCTTCTACGGCGCCTCCTCCACCCAGGACAGCGGGAACTGCAACCTTCCGACCGGCACCTCCTACACCGTCGCGAAGTCGGTGTCGCCGACCGGCCCGGTGGACCAGGGCGACACCCTGACCTACACCGAGACCGTCACCAACACCGGTACCAACCCGGCCACCTTCGCGGGTTTCAGCGACGACCTCTCGGCCGTGCTGACGGACGGCACGCTGGTGGCCGGCTCCGTCACGGCCACCTCCGGAACGGCCGCCGTCACGGGGAACACCCTGACCTGGTCGGGCACGCTGACGGCGCCGCCCGCCGCCGGGTCCACCGTGACCGTGAAGTACCAGGTGACGGTCAACAGCCCGGACACCGGCAACTTCGCGCTGACCAACAACGTCGCGCCGACGATCGCCGGCGGCACCTGCGCGACCGCGACGGGCTGCACCACCACCGTGCTGGTCAACGTCCCCACCCCCGAGATCGACAAGTCCGCGGCGGAGAGTTCGTTCGTCGCGGGGCAGACGATCCACTACACCTACGCCGTCACCAACAACGCCTCGGTGCCGCTGACGAACATCGCGGTCACCGACACGGGCCCCGGCACCCCGACGGTCATGTGCCCGGCGGGCCCGCTCGCGGCCGGCGCCACGGAGAACTGCACCGCCACCTACACCGCGACGGCCGCGGACGCTGCGGCGGGCACGATCACCGACTCGGCGAACCTGACGGCCACCGTGGGCACCCAGACGGTGACCTCGACGAGCAACCAGGTCGTCGTGCCGCTGCGGGCGCTGACCATCACGAAGTCGGCCGTCCAGCCGAACTTCCAGGCCCCGGGCGAGACGCTCAACTACACGTACACCGTCACCAACACCGGCCAGATCGCGCTGACCGGTGTGACGGTGACCGACCTGACGCCCGGCGTCACCGTCTCGGGCTGCGGAACCAACCAGCTCGCGCCCGGCCAGTCCACCACCTGCCAGGCCACCTACGTCACGACGGCGGCGGACGTAGCCGCCCAGAACGTGCCCGACCAGGGCCAGGTCACCGGCACCGACACGGGCGGCCAGAGCGTCACCACGACCAGCAACAAGGTGAACACCCCGCTGGTCGCGATCACCGTGGTCAAGAAGGCCGCCGAGGCGCAGTACACCGCCGCCGGCCAGACCATCCACTACACCTACACGGTCACCAACACCGGCGCCCAGCCGCTGACCAACATCGGCGTGGTGGACAACGGCCCCGGCACCCCGACCGTCACCTGCCCGCCCGGCCCGCTCGCACCGGGCGTCTCGGAGAACTGCACCGCGACCTACGTCACCACCGACGCCGACGTCGCCGCGGGCAAGGTCGTCGACACCGCCCAGGTGACCGGGACCGCCCCCGGCGGCCGGACCGTCACCTCGACCAGCAACAAGGTGACCGTGCCCTTCGCCGGCCTGAAGATCGTCAAGGCCGTCCAGGAGACCTCGTTCTCCGCCGCCGGCCAGGCCCTGCACTACACCTTCACCGTCACCAACACCGGTGATGCAGCGCTGAGTTCGCTCGCCGTGACGGACTCCGGTCCGGGCACCCCGGCCGTCTCCTGCCCGGTGACCACCCTGGCCCCGAGCGCGTCCACGACCTGCACCGCGACGTACTCCACCGCCGACGCCGACGTGCAGGCCGGGAGGATCACCGACACCGCGACCGTCACCGGCACCACCCCCGACGGCACCCGGGTGACGGCGACCAGCAACACCGTGACCATCGTGGCCTGCACCCCCTGCGAGGACCAGGACCACGGCGGCTGCGACGGCAACAACTCCGGCGGCCACGGCGGCTGGGGCGACCGCCACCCCGGCCCCGGCCAGTGGGACAACCACCCCGGCGGCACCGCCCCCGGTGGCACGTCGGCCGCCGAACACCCCGCCGGCACCCGCCCCGCGCCCGTTCCCCCGCGCGACACCGCCGTGCAGGAACCCGCCCTGATGCTCGCGAACGCCGGATCCCCGGTGGCCATGGCCGGCCTCGGCGGCGGCGCGCTGCTGGGCCTCGGCTGGCTCATCGCCGCCTTCGCCTCGGCCCGCCTGCGCCAGGACCGCTCCGGAGAGTGACCACCCTCCACCACCCGGGCCGGCCCCGGCGACGCACGCAACGCACGCGCCGCACGCGCCGGGCGTAGCGGCCGAGAAAGCAGGCAGAGTGCGCCACCAGTGGTGGCGCACTCTGCCTGCTTTCTCGGCCGGACAGGGCCTAGCCGAGGACGGAGTCCACGGCGGCCGCCAGCGCCTCGCGCACCGCCGCGGGGGCGGTGAAGCGGCTCTGGTTCATCGCGCCGTGCCGCAGGATCAGCAGGGTGTCGGCCGCCCGGTCGGGGTCGGGGTGGCCGGCGGCGGCGAGCAGGCCGGCCAGCAGGGCGCGGAACCAGTCCATGTGCTCCTGGATCGCGCGGCTGACCGGGTGGTCGGGGTCCGGGTAGTCGGCGGCGGCGTTGATGAACGGGCAGCCGCGGAAGCCGGGGGCGCAGAACTCGTCGGCGATGCCCGTGAACAGGGCCGTCACGGCCTCGCGCGGAGGAAGGTCCGCCACTGCGGCGGCGGCCGCGCGGAAGAGCCGGTCGTGCTCGTGGACGTAGGCGAGCACGACGTCGTCCTTGGACGGGAAGTGCCGGTAGAAGGTCGCGTTGGCGACCGCCGACTCGCGGATCAGCTGGTCGATGCCCACCCCGCGCACGCCCTGGGCGTAGAAGAGCCGCATCGCCGCGGCCAGGATGCGAGCGCGCGGTGGCGCGGAGTCTCTCGTCGTCATGGCTTGACGCTAACAGAAGGATCGTTCTACCTTGGAGAAGTAGAGAGAACGATCCTTCTACTTCTCGGACCGGACGACCGCGCCCCGACCGGCCGCCGATCCCGATCCGGCCCCCAACCCTCACGCACCAGGAGAGACCCCGCCATGCCCAGCAACCGCACCCCGGTCATGTTCATCCACGGCCTCTGGCTGCACTCCACGAGCTGGCAGGGCTGGGCCGACCGGTTCCGCGACGCCGGCTACGAGCCGATCCTCCCCGAATGGCCCGGCGTCCCCACCACCGTCGCCCAGGCCCGCAGGAACCCCGACCCCCAGGGCGGCATCGGCCTCGCCGAGATCTCCGCCCACCACGCCCGGATCATCCGCGACCTCGACACCCCGCCCGTCCTCGTCGGCCACTCCGTCGGCGGCTTCATCGCCCAGCACCTCCTCGGCCAGAACCTCGCCCGGGCCGCCGTCGCGATCGGCCCCGGCCAGATCAAGGGCGTCAAGGCCGTCGGGCCGGCCCAGGCCAAGTCGGCCTTCGCGTTCCTGCGCAACCCGGCCAACACCAAGCGCGCCGTCTCGCTCAACCCCGAGCAGTTCCGCTACGCGTTCGCCAACGCCGTCCCCCAGCAGGAATCCGACGAGCTCTTCGACGAGTGGACCATCCCCAGCCCCGCCCGCCCGCTGTTCCAGCTCGCCCTCAGCAACTTCGCCCCCCACTCCCCCGCCAAGGTCGACACCCGCAACGAGGACCGCGGACCGCTCCTCCTCCTGTCCGGCAAGCTCGACCACACCGTGCCCGACGTGCTGACCCGCTCCACCCACAAGCAGTACCGCAAGTCGTCCGCCGTCACCGACTACCACCGCTTCGACGACCGCGGCCACTCCCTCACCGTCGACCACGGCTGGACCGAACTCGCCGACCACTCCCTCACCTGGCTCGACCGGCACCACATCGGCTGAGCAGGCGGCACCGACCGGCACGGGGCCGCCGGCCCGCCGCCCGGGAGGGCCGGGCGGCGGGTTTGAACGGCAGCCTGGAGGTCAGCGGCGGCCGATGATCTTGGAGAACGTTGCGAGCGAGACGGTACCCGTCTTCTTGGCGGCATCACCGACGATGCCCCAGCTGCCGATGCTCTGACCGTAGTTGGCGGTCAGCGCGGCGCCGCTCGCACCCTCCTTCGCCTGGGACATGTCCCTGCCGGTGGACATCTCGACAACCAGCGGGACCTGGGTGGCGAGGTTGACCGAGCCCTGGAGGACCTTGCCGGCGATCTTCCCGGACTTCTCGGTGGCACCGACGACCTTGGCGCCCTTGGTGCCGAGGTAGTTGAACACCTTGGTCGCGTCGGAGGCTCCGGAGCCGCCGGTCTCGGCGAGGAAGGTGAGCCCGGCCCTGCGGACGCCGACGCTGGCCTTGTAGGAGGCCTTGGCGCCGGTGCCGATCGTCTTGACGATGGCCTTGCCCGCCTTGAGGCTCTTGGCGACCGCGCCGACACCGGGCAGGGCGGCGAGCGCGTCCGCGCCCAGGCCGACGATCGTGGCCGCGTCCCAGTCGCCCTTGATCGCGGCGTCCACGGTGTGGGCGCCCAGCGCGGCGATGGCGGTGACGGCGGCGACCGGGCCGGCGATCGGCGTGAGGATCGGGATGAGGGCCAGGACGCCCGCGACGGCGGACACGATGCCGAGGATGTCCCCGAAGACGGACCAGAAGCTGCTGCCCTGCTCCTCGGCCGCCTTCCGGGCGGCCTCGGCCTTCAGGTACTCGAACTCCTGGCCCCGGGTCTGGATGACCCGGGTGAACTCGCGGTCGGTGAGCAGGCATTGCAGCTGGAGCTCGGCCTGGAGGGCCAGGGCCATGTCGACCAGGTCGTACAGCCGCCCGTCCTTGATCCACTCCCGGGGGTAGCTGCTGTCGGTGAGCCGGAAGTAGACGCCCTCACCCGAACGCCCGCCCATGGCCAGGGACGAGATCGGACCGAGGTAGCGGGCGACGACGGGATGCTTGAAGGCGATCACGCCCTCCGCATCCGGAAATCCGTCCTCGTACGCCTGGCCCTCGAAGCCACTCATCAGGGCAGCGGCGAGCGGGTCGCTCGGACGCTCGACGTAGAGGTCGTTCTCCTTCGCCCACTTCTCCAGGTCCTGCCACGTGTTCTCGCGCAGGAAGGTCTTGAAGGCCTTCAACTGCTTCGAGATCTCGGACTCCGGGGAGGGGGCGGCGGACCCGGCCTCCGCCGTCTGCTCAAAGTCGGCCACGAGATCCAGCGCATCGAGACCCAGCGCCCCGAGATTTCCCGCGTCGAGACCCAGCGCCTTCAGCCTCTGCTGGGCCCCCGTGTACGTGCCGAGCTCCACATCCAGGCGCTTGAGCGCGGCTATGACCTGGTCGCGCTGGAAGACGTACAGGCGCAGGAGCTGATCGATCCGGTAGTGGTCCTCGGGGCGCAGGGCCGACGGGTCCCACCCCCAGATCTTCATCGCGTCCTTGCTGTTGGTGGTGTACATGTTCAGCTCGCTCTGAACATTGAAGACGATCTTGTCGTGGCCCGGCCCGTAGCCCAGGTTCGGCAGGCTGACGTCGAGCCCGTACTCGATCTTCATGGGTTGTCCCCTTTTCCCGGTCAGGCCGCGGCGGCGGTGTCGAAGGCGATGGTGCGACAGACCTCGGCGAGGATCTCCACGCAGGAGTCCCACTCGGCGAGGTTCTCGGTGGCGATGGCGAAGTCGGCCATCGCCAGGCGGCCGGGGATCGGCACGAACACGTGCAGCTGACGGACCACGGTCGGCCCGCCGCCGTCGCCGAGCAGGTTGACCGGGCGTTCGACCTTGCGCTCCTCGGTCAGCAGCACCGCGGGGCCGGCTTCGAGCCGGACCACGCCGACCTCGGCGTCCGGGTAGATGGCGCCCATGGTGCGGGCCAGGCGGTGGACGGTCTGCTCGTTGGACAGTTCGCTGGGGCGGGCGGTGACGGTCAGGATCGCCGAGGCCAGCTTCTCCTCGGGCTTCTCCTTCGTCGGCCCGTACAGCAGCGTGCCCGCGTAGACGGCGCCGGCGGCGGACAGCAGCTCGTACATCGTCTGCTGGGTCAGGACGGCCGCCGCTATCTCCTCTTGCGACGGCTTCGGGTCGACCATGTTCAGCCGCTCGATCAGCCGGTTGGTGTTCACCTCCGCCGACACGGAGAAGTCGAGGTCGGTGAACGCCTCCGGGACTTGGAAGCTGATCGGCAGGTCGATCGTGGCGTCGGGCACAGGGGCGCTCCTCACAGGCGGGACACGGATGCGGCCCGCCGCACGACGCGGCAGGACCGCCCGCCATGATCAACGGCCCGGCGGGACCACCGGCCCCACCACCACCCACGGCACGCGACCGCTGGCGCGAACCGATCCGCCTTACGTCCCGCCTGGACCGAATTGCCCACCCGAACACGCGTCCCACCGGCAACCGGAACGGCCTGATCCACCGTCACCCACATGGCCTAACAAGCCCACTGCACGACGCGGCACCGCCGGGAACGTCCGCGAAGCGGAACGCCGCGCCGACCGGGGAGGTCATGCGCGGCGTTCGCCGGGAGAGTCGGGAGCGTCGGGAGCGTCGGGAGCGTCGAGAGCGTCGAGAGAGTGCGGGGGCGGGTTACGCCGCGCCGAGGCGGCTCGGGGCTCCCGGGGCGGGCTTCAGGTAGCGGACGGCGGCCGCTGTCACCAGGGCGATCAGGGTGACGGTGAGGAGGTACTGGCAGAGCAGGCCGAGATTGCCGAGCTCGTTGTCGTACCAGCTGAAGAGCTCGTTGCTGGTGAGGCCGAGGCTGAGGACCGGCGGGAGGACGGCCAGTGCGGTCGCGGCCGGCAGCAGCCGGCCCCAGCGGAGGAATGCGAGCGAGAGCAGGGCCAGCGGGATGCAGGCCCCCATCAACGTCAGCACGGGCTGGGGAAGTACGGGGAGGGTGTTCTCGTAAAGAAGTGCGCTGAGGCGGCCCAGGTTGGACACCATGAGGCTCGCGACCAGCACCAGGACGGGCGGGACGGCGGCGCGCGGTCGGCGGGCGATCGTACTCTCCAGCAGGTCGCCGGGGGCGGCGAAGAGCAGCAGGGACCACAACACGTTCGCGCCGGACGACATGATCAGGAGGGTGTAGTCCGGCGGAAAGCCCGGCACCACGGTCCATATCTCATGCTGCTGGACGAAGCACTGGGCGATGGCGGCCACTCCGGCCAGGGCGGCCAGGGTCCGGACGGTGGTCCACCGGCGGAACAACAGGGCTACCACGACCAGCAACCAGAGCACCTGCGTGACGGTCTGGGCGATCAGCGGGGAGTGCCAGTCGACGAAAGCGGTTCCGGGGTGCTGCAACGCGTAGGAGTGGTTGGCCGTGGCCTGCCGCCACTTCTCCGGGAGGAACACGAGGGCGGTCAGCTGCTGGCCGAGCGCCATGGCGGCGGCCAGCGGGGCGGTGGTGGCGAGCAGGCGTCCGGCGGTGCTGCTCGCGGTGATGCCGGTGCGCACCCGCAGGCCGTACGCGGCGACGCCGACGGTCTCGCGGATGACGGCCAGTCGGCCGGCGCCGGCGGTGGAGTCGGCGTGGACCGCGGTGATCTCCTCGCCGCACTCGGCCCGGTAGGCGGCGGGGTAGGCCCGCAGGGCCAGTCGCAGTCCTCGCAAGGCGGTGCCGGTGGTGCTGCTGGTGGCGCTGGCGGCGGTGTTCACGCGAGGGCCCCCCTGGCCGTCGAACGGGTGGCGCGCAGGCGCCGGTCGGCCTCGGCCACTACCGCGCGCAGCCGGTCGGCCTCGGCGGCGAGGGTGTCTCGTCCCGCGTCGGCGAGTGCGTACGTCCGGCGGGCACGGCCGTCGATCACCTCGTCACGCTCGACCTCGATCAGCCCCTGCTGGAGCAGGCGGTCCAACGCGCTGTAGAGCGTGCTGGTGCGCATTTTGACCCGACCGTCCGAGAGCGCGGCAACCTCCTGGATCAGGGCGTAGCCGTGCCGAGGCGCGTCGGCCAGTGCGGTGAGCAGAAGCAACGTGGGCTCCTGCATGGAGCGTAATGTCATGCGGATACATATACCGTTCATAGGCATATACCGTCCAGGGGCCCATATATCTGGCACGGGCGGATGCCAGAGCAACCGTTCGGCTGCGGAACCCGTCATTTCACGGATGTCGGGGCACGACCGCCTCGCCTCAAGGACACCGGGAGCTGGTCTCGTTGCAGCGGAAGAAGCCGTACTGGCAGCCGTACTGGTGGCGACTGACGTTCCGTTCGGACGTCGCACCGGAGTGGGAGCCGATGGATCGCGGACCGCTCACCCCGGTCTCGAACCACGCGCTGACGACGATGTCGATCGAGGCCTGGGCCGACGCCTTCCTGGAGGAGGCGCTCTACGAACTCGAAGACCTGCACGGCGACCTGCGCGTCGAGTGCTACGAGGAGCCCGTCCTCACGGACGGCGCTCCGCCGGTGTATTCGTGCCAGGGGCGGCTGCCGGGGAGCTGAGTCCGGGACAGGTTCGGCGCGGGAAGTCGGTGGGGCCGACTTCCCATGCCGCAGTCAGCGAACAGGGGTTGGGGTTGCGGTGGGCCTGGGGCCCGGGCGGGGATGGTGATGGGCGGTGAGGGGGTAGATCCAGGCGAGGAGAGCGAGGAGGAGTGCGAACGGGAGGAGGGTGTAGGCGGTCGCGGCGCCCGGGGTCACGTCAGGACGCATCGGGGGCGATGGGGAGGTCGAGCTCGGCCCAGACGGTCTTCGCGTTGGGGTGGCGGGGGATGGTGCCCCAGCGGTCGGCGAGGGCGTCGATGAGGGTGAGGCCGCGCCCGGACTGGGAGTTGGGGGCGAGGACGGCGGGCAGGGCGGGGAAACGGTCGCCCCTGCAGTCCGAGATCTCGATGCGCAAGGTTGTGCCCCGGCGCACGGTGGTGGTGAGACAGAGGTGAAGCTCGAAGCCGCGCCCCGGAACGCGGCCATGGGTAGTCGCGTTAGCGGCGAGCTCCGCGACGATCAGGAGCGCCGAGTAGTACGGCTCGGTGTGGGACAAGTTCAGCCCCCAGGTGGTGAGTTGACGCCTGGCGATGCGCCGGCAGATGGCGGCGCCCTTGGGGGTGGCGGCGAGGGTGCTGGTGTGACGGCGGGGGCTGTCGAGGGGGATGTCGGTCGTCATGGAAAAAATCGTGGCGCCCCGGACGTACGCTGACCACGGATTCGGCGAGCACTGAGAGTGCCTGTGCGGATGCGGAGGGTTGGCCTGTCGGCCGGCCCAGATCAATCGGTCGAAAGGGTGGGTGATTGTCGTGGGTGGCGTCGAGCGCACGGTCTTCGATGACGGCGAGACGGCGGAGAACTCCGACGGGGTCGCGGAGTTCTATGCGGCGGTGGGCAAGTTGATCAGGCTCTTCCGGGAGCGGGCCGGGCTGACCCAGCGCGAGCTGGCCGAGAAGCTCGGGTACAGCGAGGACCAGTTGGGAGCGGTCGAGCGCGGCAAGCGGACGCCGAGAATCGAGATCCTGACGAGGGCGGAGGAAGTCCTCAACGCGGGTGGCGCGTTGAGGATCGTCGCCGACGACGTGATGAAGGCGAAGATCCGGATCAGCACGCGGCACCCTGCGTTCTCCAAGGCCTTCACGTACGAGGAAGGACGGGCCGTGGAAATCCACGGCTTCAGCACGTTGTTCATCCCCGGCTTGCTGCAGACGGAGGCCCACGCGCGAGCGCTGTACGAGATGCGCAGGCCCTGGCTCTCCGTCGAACAGATCGACCAGTGGGTGGCAGCTCGACTGGCACGCCAGGAGATCCTGACGCGGTGGCCGCTGCCAACCATGAGTTGGGTGATCGACGAAAGCGTTCTCCGTCGGCCACTCGGCGGTTGGGATGTCCATCAAGAGCAGCTTCTACGCCTGCTCAAGGTCGCCGAGATCCGCGGCCTTGAGTTGCAGGTGATGCCCCTCAGTAGCACGGAGAACGCCGGCATGGGTGGTCCGTTCACGCTGCTGACCCCGCCCGGACGCGCGCAGATCGCGTACGTGGAGGTCCAGCACGTCAACAGGTTGATCACGGACCCGGAGGAAGTCCGTAAGATGGCCGCACGGTACGGCACCCTCAGGGGGCAGGCGCTCAACATGAGGGAGTCCTTGGCCTTGATCGAGATGATCCTGGGAGAGCGGTGAGCATGGCCGAGCTGGCGTGGTTCAAGAGCAGCTACAGCAGCAACGAGGGCGCCGAGTGCGTCGAGGTGGCAGAGACGCCCGGCGTCGTCCACGTGCGTGACTCGAAGGACAAGAGCGGCCCGCAGCTGGCGTTCGAGCCCGCCGCGTGGAAGGCGTTCGTCGGCTTCGCCGCGACCGCCGAGGTCTGAGCAGTCCCCCAACGGCCCACCGCTAGGCAGCGGTGGGCCGTTGGCGTACCGTCAGAAAGCATGGAACTCGTCTGGTTCAAGAGCAGCCACAGCACCAACGAAGGCGCCCAATGCGTCGAGGTCGCCTGGCGCAAGAGCAGCTACAGCAGCAACGAGGATGCCGCCTGCGTCGAGGTCGCCGAGACGACCGCCGCCGTCCACGTCCGTGACTCCAAGGACAAGGACGGCCCCCAGCTCACCTTCTCCCCCGCCGCCTGGCAGGCCTTCGTCGACTTCGCCCCGACGGCCGCCTGAGGGCCGCCAGGGCGCACCGCTCGGGCTCGGCGGACCGGCTGCCGACCGGGCCGACGAACAGGAGGGGCCGCGCGGGAGGGCGTCCGCGGCCTCGTAGGCCCGGAACGAGTCGGCGTCATCCAGTAGGCCCGGAAGCAGTGGCAGTCCCCTCCTGTGCGTCGCCCTCGATTGCCCGGAGCGCGGCGACCGCGGCGGGCGCCACATGGGAGTTCACGGCCGCGCCGAGTGCGGCCAGCTCACGGATCACCGGCAGTGCGGGTGCCGCCGCCGGGCCGAACTGCCGCAACGCCGCCAGTGCCGAGCAGACGATCCCCCACTTCTCCGCCCGCACTGCCCGATCGAGTACCTCCTCGACCGCCCCGAGCGCTGCCGTGCCCCCGAGGTGCCCCAGCGCCTGCAGCGTCGAGTTCACCTCCGTTTCGATCCACTGCTGGTCCAGGTCGAAGCCGAGCAGCCGCTCGACCAGACTGGGCACCAACTGCCCTGCCGCACCCGGAAGCCACTTCGCGGCCTGGACCGCCCGCCAGGCGTCGACCCCGCCGTCCAGCGCCACCAGCAGACTCGGCAGCGCCCGCTCGTCACCGAGACGTGCCAACGCGAGGACGGCCTCCTGATGGGCCCGGCGCAGATGGCGCTGCGGGGAGGCCCACGCCTGTGGTCCGTACTGCGCGTGCTGGGCGGCGACGAAGGCGACCAGCACCGGGCGGGCCGGCTCGGGGACCGGATGGCAGGCGCCGAGGGCGGAGGCGGCCTCGGCGACGACCTCAAGGTACGGGTCCGCGAGTTGGGCGCCGATCAGCGCGACGAGCGGGCCGTGGCCACCGCTCCGGGACCTGATGATCTCCGAGCCCATCCGCAGGGCGTCCAGCCGGGTACCGGGGTCAGCGCTGCGCAGCTGTTCCGCCAGCAGCATCGTGCGCTCGGGCACCCGCGCGCCCAGAACCTCGTGGAAGGTGCGCAGCAGCCCGGTGACCGGTGAGTGGACCGCTGCGTGCCGGTCGAGGTCCTCGAACGCGGCGATGACCTCGACCGGTGCGCTGCCCGGCTCGATCGTGGGTGCCGGTGTCGCCGGGGTGGGGGTGAGCCACCAGTCGCCGGTCGGGGCCGTCTGTTCACGCAGCAGGGCGACCGCGGTGCGGGTCGCCTCCTGGGCGTGGAAGTCCGGTGTGCACCGGGCGTGCTGGATCAGGGCCGCCAGCCGGGTGGTCGGATCGAGCGCGGTGTCGTCGGCGAGGGAGGTGAGCCAGGCCGATGCGGACGCCAGCATGTCCGGCCGGGGCAGAGCCAGCTCGGCCATCGCCTCGACCAGCAGCAGCCGTTCGACCACCCCCGGTGCTGCGGGAAGCCGTTCCCGCAGCACCGCGGCAGCGCGTTCCGCATCGTCGGCCAACAGCCCGAGCGCGGGTATCGCCGCCTGCCGCACCAGCCGGTCGGAGTCCGTGGCGAACCCGATGAACGTCTCGGCCTGCTCCCGCATCAGCGCCGCGGCCTTGTAGTGGCCGGAGAAGTCCCAGCTGTTCTCCTCGGTCGCGCCGTACGCGAGCGCCGCGCTGCCGATGCCGACCAGCAGTTCGACCACCGCCGCCCGTACGGGCGCGGCGGCGTCGCCGGCCAGCTCGAAGAGGAACGGCACGCTTGCGGCCGTGCACTGGTAGACATCGCCCTGATGGTGGACGGCGCCGTAGAACCTGTCGAGCGCGTTCCTGCGCTCCTCCTCGTCGGAGGAGGCGAACGCGTGCAGCAGCCCGGGCACCTCCTCCGCGGTGCCGTAGGCGTGATGCATCTGCGACCAGTCGATGTCGTGGAGTCCGTCGAACATGACGAACATTCTGCCCGTCGCCACCGACCTCTGGGGGGGCGGGGCAGGGGGCGGGACCTGACCTCTGAAGACGGTCTCCAGCCGGCGGCGCCGTCCTTCGAGATGACGGCCTGGGCCTGCTGCGTCCGCGCGCTCAACTGCTGGGCGGAGCTCCGCAGGGAGTCGGCGTTCCTCGCGCCTTGATGCGGGCGGGCCGCCTCCGTGGCGCCGGAGCCCTTTCTGCCGTCCGTGCCGGTCAGGGGCGGGTGAAGGTCACCTCGGGGAAGTCCCGGCTGGGGCCGTTGAGCAACGGCTCGCAGGTGCCCTTGAGTTGGCGTTCGAAGAAGGCGCCGACGTAGCTGGTGGTGATCGCGATCGACCGGGGAGCGTTCGGGATGGGCAGCACGCCGCTCTCGTTGACCAGGTAGTCGAGGTCGGTGAAGGTGTAGTGGTCGGCGCCGGCGACGGTGAGCCACCGCTTCCATCCGTCCAGGTTCGGCCAACTGCTGGTCCAGGACGGCACGATGTCCGGGCCGCTCGGGTCCGCGGCCGCGACCAGCAGGACCGGGCGGCCCCCGATGCCGGTCGCGGGAACCGGTGGGGTGATGGCGCCGTCGAGGTCGACGCCGGCCAGCACGCGTCGGTCCGCGCCCATGGCGGCCAGGGTCGCATCGCCGCCGATGGAGTGTCCGGCCATGCCGATCCTCGCCGGATCGATGAGTGTGGAGTACCGCCACGCCGGGCGCGGACCGGTGAGCTCGGTGAGCAGGAAGGACACGTCCCGGGCGCGGCCCGCGGCGATCTGTTCCTGGGTGGCCGCGCCGGAGTTGTACGCGTCGCACGCCGTACAGGGCAGGATGCCGTCCGGGAACCGGGTGGCCGCCGATTCGTGGGCGTGGTCGACGGTCGCCACCACGAAGCCCCGGCTGCTCAGTTCCTCGGCCAGCGCGGTGAGGGTGTAGCGGGGCACCGTGAAACCGGGCGACAGCACGACGAGCGGGTAGCGGCCCCGCGCCGGTGCCGCGTCGGCCCGGGCCCAGGTCCGGGTGTCGGCGAGGCGGGCCGGTTCGAGGGCCCCCGACAGACCGGCATAGGTGATCAACGCCGACGCCTCGGCGGTGCTCATGTACGCGGCAGGCGTGCCGCTGTTGGTGCGGGCGGGGTAGTAGAGGTCGACCATCAACTGTCGCGGTCCCGACTGCGGTGCCCACGGATCGGCGCGTTGGTCGTCGACGAGGTGCAGGGTGTCACGACCGACCGCGTACGGTCCGGTCGGCCGAGGCAACGACAACGCACTCGCCGTCTGGGCCTTCGGCACACTGGACGCCGTCAACGGTGCCGCGGCGGGTGCCGCGACAGCTGGGGCCGACACGCTCAGGGGGATGAGCACCACAGCGGTGGCGCAGCTCACCGCGTATCTGGTTGCCCACCGGATTGTCTTCATGACGGCGATTCTTTCCACCGGCGCGGGGGCGCGGCATCCGGGTGGACCCCCGACAAGTCCCTGATTTCGACGGTGAAGGGGCGGGCCTGCTCGTCATGCCGGAGCAGGAGCGGGAGGCCAGACTCGGCCGGATCCGCGCGTTCCTCGCAGACCGGCCGGAGACCGCCCAGGGCGAGTTCACGCTCCCGATGCTGACCGCCGTGGACCCCTGGGGTCGCCTTCAAGGCGACCAGCGTCATGGACACCGCGCCGTCCGGGCACCCGGCATGCTTTCGGCCCGGATCTCACCGATGGACTCCGAGGCACGCCGGAATGAGGGTTCGACGTCACCGTGAGCACAACCGGTTCAATGCCGACTGGCTCTCATCGTCCGCGGCACGGCAGATCATCAACCGCTGGTCCGGATCTTGGAGTGGCATGAGTACTTCGAAGTTCACGGCGATCACACCTGCGTCCGGATGCCGCATCACCTTGTGTCCGCGGCCGTTGACCTTCACGTCTCCCTCGGCCCACAATCGCGCGAATTCCTCGTTACGGGTGGTGCATTCGGTGATGAGGTCGGTCAACGCCCGGTCCTCCGGGTGCGCGGCCCACGCTGCGCGCAGGTGGGCGATTCCCTCCCGCACGACGCGCTCGCGGTCGACATAGAACTCGCGTATTTCCGGGTGTACCAGGCACAGCCACATGGCATTGCGTTGCGACGGCGGCAGGGTGTCGAAATCCAGCAGCAGCCTCGCCATTTCGCCGTTCCAGGCCAGGATGTCGTAGCGGTGGTTCATCAGCACGGCCGGCAGCGGCGACAGGTCGGCGACCAGCCGGGCCAGCGGGGGTGCTGCAGTGGTGGCGGGCTTGTCGGCGTTGCGGGGGCGCTGCCGGGCCAGGTTGAAGAGGTAGGCGCGTTCGTCGGGGGCCAGGCGCAGCGCCCGGGCCAACGCCTCCACCACGTTCGCCGAGGGCCGCAGTCCCCGGGCCTGTTCCAGCCGCACGATGTAGTCGATGCTGACCCCGGCCAGTTCGGCGACCTCTTCACGACGCAGCCCCGGGGTCCGCCGGGCCTGCTGACGCGACGGCAGGCCGAAGTCCTTCGGGTCGAGGCGCTCGCGCCGGGTCCGCAGGAACGCGGCCAGCTCCTTTGCCGTGTCCACGGTGCGGGTCATCATGTTCGACCCAACAGCCAGGGTAGGACTGGTGTTCCCAGGAACTTCTTTCCCTTATCCCCGGCTCGCGGCGGTCACAGACTTGTTCTCGACAACGGATGACAAGCACAGGAGGACACGATGTCGCTCACCCTCGACACCTACCGGCTGTTGGGCCGCTCCGGGCTGCGGGTCTCACCGCTGGCGCTGGGCGCGGCGACCTTCGGCACCGAGTGGGGCTGGGGTACCGAGCAGGACGAGGCGCGTAAGCTGTTCGACCTCTACGTCGAGCGCGGCGGCAACTTCGTCGACACCGCCAACACCTACACCAATGGCAGCTCCGAGCGCCTGCTGGGCGAATTCACCCGCGACAACCGCGAAAGCCTGGTGCTGGCAACGAAATACACCACGCTGCGCCGGCCCGGCGACCCGAATTCCGGGGGCCCTCACCGCAAGAGCCTGTTCGCGTCGGTGGAAGCCAGTCTGCGACAGCTGAATACGGATTACATCGATCTGCTCTACCTGCACGTGTGGGATTTCACGACACCGGTCGAGGAGATCCTGCGTGGCATGGACGATCTGGTCCGGCAGGGCAAGGTCTTGTACGTGGCGATCTCCAACGCCCCGGCCTGGCAGGTGTCGCGCATGCAGGCGATCGCCGACCTGCGCGGCTGGTCGCCGCTGGTCGCCCTGCAGATCGAATACAACCTGATCGAGCGTACCGGGGAACGTGACCTGATCCCGATGGCACGCGAGATGGGGTTGGGCGTGGTGCCGTACTCGCCACTTGCCGGCGGGGTGCTCACCGGCAAGTACAGCCGCGACGACCTGACCACGACGAACACCGCGGTCGACGACGGCACCCGTAAAAATTTCAATATCGCCAACGGCGGGCTCACCGAACACAACCTGGACATCGCTGATGTCGTGAAGGAGGTCGCCGCGGAGCTGGGCCGCACAACCGCCCAGGTCGGGCTGGCCTGGACCCTGCAGAACCCGGATGTGACGGCATCGCTCATCGGCGCCCGCACTCTCGCGCAGCTGGAGGACAATCTGGGTGCCCTCGAGGTCGACTTCACGGCCTCCCAACTGGCCCGCCTCGACGAGGCCGGCGCGATCGAACTCGGCTTCCCGCACGACCTGCTCGCCAGCGACAGGATGCGCACGGTGACCCACGGCGACCTGAAGGTCGAAACCCGCCGCTGATACCCGATCGAGCCCCGGGGCAGCACTGCCGCCGCCCTCGGGGTGATCGCGGCGGCTGCTCGGACGTCCGTGGGCAGGGCTTCGCCGGCGAGGCTAGAGGCCCGCCTCCCAGAGTGCGCGCCGCACCGTGTGCAGGGCGGTGGCGGACTGCTCCCAGCCGTGCCACCAGAACAGGCCCCCGCCGTGGCTCGCCTCGGCCGCGAGCGCCGTCAGGTGCGCCCACGGCCCGGCCGGGAGGCCGAACTGCGGGCGGACGGCCAGGCGTTCGGCCTGTTCGGCGGCGACCGGCACCATGCCGACCACCGGCAGCCGTGGGCCGCCGGGCGCGCGGCCGGGGGCGGGGGCGGTGGTCGGCACGGTGCCGGTGGTCGACATGGTGCCGGTGCCAGTGAGCATCGGGTGCAGGGTGATCGGGTCGAGCAGCAAGGTCAGTTCGGCGGACGGCAGTGGTGCGGGGCCGTCGCGCCAGGTGAGGCGCCTGCCGGTGAACTCCGTGTGGAGGAGTGGCTGTTCGTCGAGGGTGATGCCGTCCTCGGCCACCCTCAGCTCCGCGCCGCGGCCGCCCGGCAGCTGCACCCGGTAGCAGCCGTACAGATACGGCGGCACGGTCGATGCCGCCACGGCCTGGGCGTAGGGGACGGCGACGCCGTCCACCTCGAAGCCCGCCGGGCCGACCACGACGGCGGCCGCCGTGGGCACGCCGCCGACCGTGACGCGGACCCGCAACGCCGGTCCGTCCTCGCCCGGCCCGACGGAGACGACCAGTTCGCGCCCGGCCTCGTCCGCCGCCCGGTAGTCGCCGACCAGGTCGGCGAGCGGCGGCACGTCCGGCAGGGCGTACTCGGCGAGCTGCACCGAGAACTCCGCCGACGCCACCCGCCCGGCGGGCCACACCGCGCCGACCAGCCGGCGCCGCCCGTCCCGGCCGACCTCGGTGCGCAGTTCGCCGCCGCAGTCGTTGCCGTCCTCGACCCGCCAACGCAGCACGCCGTGGGCGTGGTGCGGGGCGGTGATCCGCCGCCCGTTGACGTGGATCCGGTGCCGGGGCGGGTCGGTGGCGCGGCCCAGGACGTAGACGTCGAGGTCGCCGTCCGGTGTGCCGTACAGGCCCGTCCACGGATACAGGGCCTCGGCGAGGACGGTGTCCAGGTCGCGCCGGATGCTGCTCCCCCCGCCCGCGAGCCCGCCACCCCCGAGCTCGCCGCCCCCGTGCCCGCCGTCGCGCACCGATCGGAGCAGCGCGCGCGCCTCGGACTTGCGGGTGAGCAGGGTGCGCAGCCGCCGCGCCGCCTCCGGGGTCGGCCGCCGGTAGCGGCCCTTGGCGGCGGCCTGCATGGCCGCGTCCTCGCGGCGGGCCAGCAGGGCGCGTTCGGCGTCGGCCAGGTCCGGCGGCGCCCAGGACGCCACCGCCGCCTCCGGCTCCCGGACGAAGCGTTCGCGCAGGGCGCCGTCCTCCCCCAGGGCGAGGACGAAGCGGGCGGCGGGCGTGTCCTCCTGCCAGTGGTAGCCGCCGGGGACGTGGAAGTCCGTGAAGCCGTCGAGGGCGGCGAGTTCGCGCGGCCCGTACTCGTCGATGTTCCGGACCGGGCCGGTGGGCGGCCGCACGGTCTGGCCGGGCCGGATCAGGCCCAGCCGCTCCAGCATCCGCGGATCGGCCGGGGCGGCGACGGCCGGTGGGAGGTACCAGGTGGAGGCGCTGGTGACGGTCCGCTGCACGGCCCGGTCCCGGAGCCCGGCGACGGTGTGCCGGTCGGTGACGGGGGCGGTGCCCCGGTAGCGGGCGCCGATGTAGTTGACCACGGGGTGGTCCGGGCCGTAGACCTCCTCCAGCCGGTCGACCAGGACGGGCAGCCGGTGGTTGAAGAACCCGGTCCGCTGGTAGCCGAGTTCGCCGACCAGCCCGACCTGCCAGAGCACCAGGTGCAGGCCCGGGTCGATCCGCCGGCCGCGGATCAGCAGGTCCGAGGCCTCGAAGGTCTGCATGCCGGGGCTGCTCGGGTCCACGCCGAGGTCGGCGCACAGGACGTCCAGCGCGCTGATCCCCGGACGCATCACGGCCGCGTGGCCCTCGCGGCGGGCGATCCGGACGGCGCGGTGGCTGGAGAGGACGAACACACCCGGGTGGCCGTAGAAGACCGCCGCCACCCGCCGCCCGGCCCGGACGAAGTGCAGGATCGCCTCGGACATCTGCACATACGTCAGATAGCGGTCCTTGGCGTCGTCGTAGAGGACGCCGAGGTCGTAGGAGTCGGGCCGCCAGGCCTTGATCCGCACCACCGTCACCGGGTCGGCGACGCAGTGGAAGACGTGGTCCGCCTCGCGGAGCAGCCGCTCGTCGGCGCGGGTGAACCCGGCCGCCTCGATGCCGGAGCCGAGTACGGTCAACTCGCCCTTGGGCGTGGCCGGTTCGGCGGGCTCGCCGTCCCGCTCGGGGCGGCGCGGCGCGGGGGCGGCGGCGGCGATGGCCCGGGCCAGCTCCGCCCAGCGGTCCTCATGCTCGCGGCGGGTCGGGAAGCGGTCGAAGGGGCGGCCGTACGGGCGGTTCGGGTCCATCGGGCGGCGTCAGTCGGTGTCGGCGGCGTCAGGCGACGTCGACGGCGAAGTCCAGCTGGACGACCTGCGGCGGCGGATCCATCAGGACCAGGGCGTCCACCTCGAAGTCCATCTGGGTGATCTGCGGCGTGGGCTCCATCAGGCCCGGGGCGTCCACCTCGAAGTCCATCTGGGTGATCTGCGGCGTGGGCTCCGTCAGGATCGGGCCGGCCAGGTCGAAGTCCGTCCGGCCGACCTGGCGGAAGGGCCGGTCCGCGGCGGTGTCGGCGTCCAGCGCGAGATCGGCGTCCACGTCGATGTCGACGACGTCGAAGGCCAGGCTGCTTGCGGTCACGGTAGGCACTCGACTGTCACTCGTCCCTTCGGAGCCACGGGCGTTGGCGAGTTCATGTTACTGAACGCCAGTTCGCGCCGACAGCCCTGCGGGTGCGGCTGCGGCCGGTCGGGATGGGGGCCGCAGAGGAACGCGGCCATCTCACCCGACACGTCGACGCCGAATGCCGACAGTCCCCAGCTGTCCGGGTGCGCCGCCCCCGGAGCGGCCCGCACCCGAGGTCCTGGTCGGGCGCGGTCAGCGGGTCGACGGGCGGGCGGCGCGCCGGGCCCGCTGGGCGAAGACGTCCTCCCGGCGGTCGGCGGTCTGACGCAGGACGCGCTTGCGGTCCCGACCGGACAGCCGGTCGATGTACAACTGCCCGTTCAGGTGGTCGGTCTCGTGCTGGAGGCAGCGGGCGAAGTAGCCCGCCCCCTCGATGGTGACGGCGGCGCCAAACTGGTCGAAGCCGTGCACCACCACCTCGGCCGGGCGGGCGAGTTCGGTGCTGGCGCCGGGGACGGAGAGGCAGCCTTCGGTGTCCTCGATCAGCCGGCGGCCGGGCTCGCGGGGCTCGACGACCGGGTTGAGGACGTGGCCGACGTGCCGGACGCCCTGGTCGTCGCGGCAGTCGTAGACGAAGAGGCTCAGGTTCACGTCCACCTGGTTGGCCGCGAGCCCGCAGCCGTCGGCGACCTGCATGGTGGCGAACATGTCCTCGATGAGACGGGCCAGCCGCTCGCTGCCGTAGTCCTCCCCGGTCGCCGGGCGGCAGGTGCGGCGGAGGATGTCCTCCCCCACCTCGGTGATCCGCAGGACGGTCGGGCGTTCACGCAGTTCGGACATCGGCGCTCCCTCGTCGACACCGTCGACACGACGGCACGGATGACGGCTTGTCATCGACTTTGCAAAGTAGCAGACTTTGCAAAGTGACCGAAGATGCCAAAGCCGCCGAGGACGCCAAAGGCCTCACCGCGCCCGCCACCGGCCCCCTCCCCCAACACCCCGTACGCACCGCGCTCCTCGGCCTCCTCGCCGAGAAGGCCGCCCTCACCTCCACCGAGGCCGCCGCCGCCACCGGGTACAGCTCCGGCCTGTGCTCCTTCCACCTGCGGCAACTGGCCCGCCACGGCCTCATCGAGGAGGCCCCCTCCACCGACGGCCGCGCCCGCCCCTGGCGACTCCCGCAGCAACCACACCAACCCCACCAGCCAGCCGCAGAAGACGAGTTCGGGGAACTCGCGCGCGGCCTGGAGGACGAGAGCTACCAGCGCTGGCTCGCCCGCCGCGACACGGCGCCGGCCGACTGGCGGCAGGACGAGGCGTTCAGCACCGTCCTCTACCTGACCCCCGCCGAACTGGCCGCCGTCGGCGAGGCCGTGCGCCAGGTGCTGGCCCGCTACCGCGACCGCGAGGCCGACCCGGCCGGCCGTCCTGCCGGCGCCCGCCCGGTCGCCGCCGTGGCCCGCCTCTTCCCGCTCCTCCCGGACGAGCACTGACGGGCGCGGAGGGGCGCCGGGGGGCGCCGAGAGGCAGGGCCGCACACAGACGGAGCCGGAAGTCGGCGGGACCGACTTCCTGCTCCGCGACCGTCAACCTTCACAGGGAACTCGGGGTCAGGCCGCCCGGCGCTTCGCGGTGATCCTCCTCCACTCCCGAACCCCAAGCAATGGTCAAGACCAATTTGGCGACGCGTCAGAGACGGCACGCGGGCGGTGTCCAGGCGAGGGAAATAAACCCGCTGGCGCACCCGGCCCGCCGACCTGCAAGCTGGCCTGATGCGCGTCAACGGCCCCCTCTGCACCCGCCAGTCCCTCGCCGCCGACCTGCGTGCCGCGGGGGTCGAACCCGGCGGCACGCTGCTCGTGCACTCCTCGCTGCGCTCCCTCGGCTGGGTCTCCGGCGGGCCGGTCACCGTCGTCCAGGCCCTGCTCGACGCCCTCGGGCCGACCGGCACCCTCGCCGTCCCCACCCACACCGGGGACAACTCCGACCCCGCCGGCTGGTCCAACCCGCCGGTCCCGGAGGCCTGGTGGCCCGACATCCGGGCGTCCTGGCCCGCGTACGACCCGCAGGTGAGCCCCACCCTGGGGATGGGCGCCATCCCCGAGGCCGTCCGGATCTGGCCCGGCGCCCGGCGCAGCGCCCACCCGCAGACCTCCTTCGCCGCCCTCGGCCCGGGCGCCGCCGAGACCACCGACGGACACGCCCTCGACTGCCTGCTCGGCGAGTCCAGCCCGCTCGCCCGGCTGGAGGACCGCGACGCCCAGGTCCTGCTGCTGGGCGCCGACTTCGGCTCCTGCACCTGCTTCCACCTCGCCGAGTACCGCGTCCCGGGCCCGAGCGAGGACGTCTCCTTCGCCGCCCTCACCCCCGAGGGCCGGCAATGGCTCACCGTCCGCGACCGGGCCATCAACGCCGACGACTTCGCCGAACTCGGCACCGCCTTCGAGGCCGACCACCCGAAGGCCGTCCGCCACGCCACGGTCGGCGCCGCCACCACCCGCCTCTTCCGCCTCCGCGACGCCGTCGCCTACGCCCAGCACTGGCTGCCCGAGCACCGGGCGTAGCGGTCGATCCGCCCCCAGGGCCGGGTCGGGTGGGAGCTCTCCGGCGCCGCGCCCGACTCCGGCACGCCGCCGGGAATCTTGATGAATCGTCAGTTGCCCGGCGATTCCCGGGCATCATTCCAGGCACGGACGCGCGGGGAACGGCGTTGGACCCGGGGAACACCTCGCGCAACCGTCGCCGCACTCCGACGAGCACGCTCCCCGGAACGACGAGCCGCAGGACGGGGAGCAGGGCCGCGCACCGCGCGCGGGCCCGCGGAGGGGCGGCGCCCGTATGCGGCCTGCCCTCCGGAGGATGATCCCCATGCAGCCCGACCCTCAGCCCACCTCGCAGCCCGCCCCGCAAGCCGCCCCGCAGGCCGTCAAGATCGGCCTCGGTCTGCCCCTCCACGACCCCGTCCTGCTGTTCGAGTGGGCCCGGCGGGCCGACGCCGGCCCGTTCAGCACGCTCGGCCTGGCGGACCGGGTGGTGTTCGACAACCCCGAACCGCTGGTGACGCTGGCAGCCCTGGCCGGCGCCACGTCCCGCGTCCGCCTGCAGACCGAGGTGCTGCTCGCGCCGCACCACGTCCCCGCGCTGCTCGCCAAGCAGACCGCCACCCTGGACCTGCTCTCCGGCGGGCGGTTCACGCTCGGCCTCGGCGTCGGCGGCCGGGAGGACGACTTCCTGGCCGCCGGCATCGACCCGCGCCGCCGGGGCCGGCTCCTGGACGAGCGGATGGCGGTGCTGCGCCGCCTCTGGGCCGGTGAGCCGTTCGGCGAGGGGGTCGGCCCGGTCGGACCCGCGCCGGCGACGCCGGGCGGCCCCGAGGTGCTGTTCGGCGGCTTCGCCCCGGCCGCGCTGGACCGGGTCGGCCGGTTCGGGGACGGCTTCCTCGGCGCGGGAGTGCCGCCGGAGGCGATGGCCGGGCTGTTCCAGGACGTCGAGAAGTCCTGGCAGCGGCACGGCCGGGACGGCCGGCCCCGGCTGGTCGCCCAGGCGAACGCCGTCCTCGGCCCGGCGGAGACGGTCGAGCAGGCCCGGCGCAACATCCGCGCGTACTACGAGTCCAGCGGCCGCGCCGACCGGATGGAGGAGGGCCTGCTCACCACGCCGGAGGCGATCCGGGCCGCCGTGGCCGGTTTCACGGCCATCGGCGCGGACGAGGTGATGCTGTACTGCTGGTCCCCCGAGGTGGACCAGGTGGACCGCTTCGCCGAACTGCTGTTCCAGTAAAGGCCGGAGAGATGGAGATCAGTGCGGGATGCCCGCGATCAGCTCCTGTGCGCCCTGCCGCTTGAGCGCCAGCGCCGTGGAGGTGCCGAGGTCCTCGGGGCTGAGCGCGCCGGCCCACTCATGGGCGTCCAGCACCTGCTTGCCGTCCGGGCTGAAGACCCGGCCGCGCAGCGAGAGCCGGCCGTCCGGTTCGGCCCTGGCGTAGCCGGCGATCGGGCTGTTGCAGTGGCCCTGGAGGACGTGCAGGAACATCCGCTCGGCCGCCGCCTCGCGCCAGGTGTCGCGGTGGCCGAGCGCGGCGACCGCGTCGACGGTGACGACGTCGTCCTCGCGGCACTGCAGGACGAGGATGCCGGCGCCGATCGGCGGGCACATCGCGTCGAGGTCCAGGATCTCGGTGATCCGCGCCTGCTCGCCGATCCGCTCCAGCCCGGAGGCGGCGAGCAGCAGCGCGTCGGCCTCCCCGGCGGCCAGCTTGGCCAGCCGGCTGTTGGCGTTGCCGCGGATCGGCACGCACACCAGGTGCGGGTGGGAGGCGGCGAGTTGGGCGACCCGGCGGACGGAGGAGGTGCCGATCCGGGTGCCGGGCGGCAGTTCGGCGAGGGTCAGGCCGCCGGGGTGGACGAGGGCGTCGCGGATGTCGTCGCGGCGCAGGTAGGCGGCGAAGACGGTGCCGGCGGGCAGCGGGCGGTCGGCGGGCACGTCCTTGAGGCAGTGCACGGCGACGTCGGCCTCCCCGGCGAGCAGCGCGGCGTCGACCTCCTTGGTGAACGCGCCCTTCCCGCCGAGCCGGGCGAGGTCGCCCATCCAGCGGTCGCCGGAGGTGGTGACCGGCACCACCTCGGTGCGCAGGCCCGGGTGCAGGGCGGCGAGTTCGGCGCGGACCCGCTCGACCTGGGCGAGCGCCATGGGCGAGGAGCGGGAGACGATGCGGATCAGCTCAGCGGTGGCCATGGCGCGATGATAGGCGCTCGAACGCCGGGCCCTGACCCGGCGTCAGCCATGCGGCCGAAGGCCCGTCGGACGGCACCCGGACGGCGCGCGGACGGCCGGGCGAAGAACCGTCCGACCATCCGTGTGCCGCCCGCGTGTCGGCCGCGCTCACTCGTTGTGCAGCACCTCGGCGATCGGCAGCCGGGCCGCCGAGCGGGCCGGGACGAGGGCGCCGAGGACGGCGATCGCGACGCCCGCCAGTGCGAGCCCGGCGAGCAGCGGGGCGCCCCAGACGTCGATCATGTGCTCCGGGAAGGCCAGGATCCGGACGTTCTCGGCGATCAGCCGGTGCACCACGATCCCGAGCGGGATGCCGATGACGCCGCTGAGCGCGCCCTGCCAGGCCACCGAGGTGACCGTCATCGCGACGACCTGGCGGGGCGTCATGCCGATGGACTTCAGCATGCCGATGTCCCGGCGGCGCTCGCGGATGGTGAGCAGCAGGGTGTTGAAGACGCCCAGCGAGGCGACCACCGACAGCAGGACGGTGAAGGTCGTGCTGAAGGTCTGGATCGCGACGACGGGCCCCGCCGAACTCTCGACGACCACCGAGGGCGTCAGGCTCGGGTCGGCGGCCCCGACCGCCTTCTGGTACGCGGCGGCGTCGGCGCCGTCGGCGAGCCGCACGTCGTACTCGACCGTGTGCGGGTCGGGGGTGAGCGCAGCCCGGGTGGCGTCGTTGGAGGTGATCGCGTTCGCGTTGCCCTGGATCTCCTCGCCGACGATGGTGACGGCCCGCTGTCGGCCCTCCAGGGTCAGGGTGATCCGGTCGCCGAGCCTGAGCCCGCGCTGGTCGAGGAAGGCCGGCCCGGCCTGGACCTCGTCCGGCCCGGTCGCCGGGCGGCCCTTGACCACCCGCAGCCACCTGGTGCCGGCGATGTCGTCGCCGCCGTAGAAGTCCATGAAGACGGGCTGGGTGTGGCCGACCACGCCCACTCGGACCAGCCCCCGGGTGACGACCTGCGCGGCCCCGGGGGTGGCGCGCAGCATCGCCTCGGTCTGGGCCGGGGTCAGCTGCGGCTCGACCGTGTTGCCCTGGAAGTGGCCGGTCTGCACGTTGACGTGGATCTTGTCGTCTACCGGGGCCATGCTCCTGGCCAGGGTGCTGCTCAGGCCGGTGGTGACCGTCACGGTGACCACGCCGAGCACGATCGACGCCATGGTCAGCGCCGTCCGGCCCGGGCGGGCGAAGGGCTGGCCGAGGCCGAGGCTGACGGCGCGCGGCAGCCGGGTGCCGCTCAGCCGGCGCTGGACCTTCAGCCCGCGCCCGGTGCGCGGCGCGCTGCCAGCCGAGATCGCCTGGGCGGCGGAGAGCCGGTGGGCGCGCGAGGCCGGGACGAACGCGGCGGCGACGACCAGCAGCGGGACGCCGACCAGGGTGGCGGCGGGCAGCCAGCCGGCCGGCTCGATCACGGCGGTGCCGGTCGAGATGCCGCTGAAGGCGGTCTCCAGGATCGGGTACGCCCCCGCCCAGCCGGCCGCCGTCCCGAGGACCGTGCCGACGACCGCGGGCACCGAGACCATGGTCAGGTAGACCGTGACCACCTGGCGCGGGGTGAAGCCGATCGACTTCAGCACACCGATGTGCCGGTAGCCGGAGACCACCGCGCCGCTCACCACGTTGCCGACGATCAGTGCCGCGACGACCAGGCCGAGCACGCCGAAGACCGTCATCAGCGGCAGGTAGGCGTCGGCGCCGGCGGAGAAGGCCTGCTTGAGCACCAGGTACGACTGCGCGCTGGCGAGCGCGTCCTTGGGCAGGCCCTCGGTGGCCGTGCCGAGGGAGGCGGTCAGCTGCTGCTCGGTGTCCGCGTCGGCGAAGCGGTAGAGCATCTGACGGCCGGTGGGGTGCAGGGCGGCCGCCTGCTCGGGGACGACCCAGCCGCCGGCGGACTGGCTCATGCCGCTGGCGAAGCCGACGATGGTGAGCTTCAGCCCGGTGGCGGTGGTGAGCGACGTGCCGAGGAACGTCGTCGCGGCGCCGCCGCCCGGTTGCTGGATGACCACCTCGCCGGGCGCCGTGGCCCAGCGGCCGCCCAGCAGCTGCACCCGGTCCACCGGCCCGGCCGGGTCGGCCCGGCCGACCAGGGTCAGCGGGCCCGGCGGGCGGCCGACCCAGTCGGTGGGGATCTCCACCACGGCCTGGTCGAACGGCCCGGCGGCCGCCTCGACGCCCGGCCGGTGGGCGGTGGCGGCCAGTTGCTCCGCCGAGGCCCTGGCCGGGTCGAAGGCCGCGACGACGTGGGCGCCGCGCTCGGCGGTGAAGGCGTCGTCGAAGGGCGCCCGGGCGGCGCTGATCACGGCGAGGGCGAGCAGCACGGTCGTGGTGGAGCAGAAGACGACCAGGCCGATCACGAAGGTCTGCACCCGGCGGCGCTTCACGGCCGCCCGGGAGGCCCGCCACACGGCGCCGGTCATGCGGACGCCTCCAGGGCCCGCTCGCGCGCCACCTTGCCGTCCGCGACCTCGACCAGGCGGCTGGCGCAGCGGGTGGCCAGGTTGGGGTCGTGGGTGACGATCAGCAGGGTCTGGCCGATCTGGTTGAGGTCGATCAGCAGGTCCATCACCTGCTCGCCGGAGCGGCTGTCCAGTGCGCCGGTCGGCTCGTCCGCGAGCAGCAGCGCCGGGCGGTTCATCAGGGCCCGGGCCACCGCGACCCGCTGGCGCTCGCCGCCGCTGAGCGCGGCCGGGTAGGTGTCCTTGCGGTGCGCGACGCCGAGTTCGTCCAGCAGTTCCAGGGCGCGGCGGCGCGCCTGGCGGGCCGTGGTGCCGGTCAGCTGGGCGGCCAGGGCGACGTTGTCGAGGGCGGGCAGGTCGTCGATCAGGTTGAAGAACTGGAAGATCATGCCGATGTGGCGGCGGCGGAACAGGGCCAGCCCGGTCTCGTTCAGCTGCCCGAGGTCCTGGCCGTGCACCCGGACGGTGCCGGAGGTCGGCCGGTCCAGCCCGGCGACCATGTTCAGCAGGGTGGACTTGCCGCACCCGGAGGGGCCCATCACGGCGACCGCCTCGCCCGCCCGGATCCGCAGGTCGACGCCGTCGAGCGCCTTGGCGTCGCCGAACTCCTTGTGGACCCCGGACAGCTCGACGACGGCCTGTGCGTCGTTCGGCGGGGTGGTCCCGTCGTGGTCGTTGCTCATGGTGGACGACGGTAGGCGCGGGCCCCCGGGCCGGGCGTCCCACCCGGGGTGTAGCCGGGGCGGCCGTAGTACCCGGGATGTACGCGGGCGGCACCCCCGGATGATGTCGATCATGGCGTGGGCTGGGAAACTGGCGGTGTGTGGGGAACGGGGACGAACTGGGCCGCCATAGCGGTGGCGAGTGCGGCGGTAGCGGGTACGGCGGTCGCGGGGGCCGGCTGGCTGGGCGTCGCGCTCGCCCGGGCGCGGCGGCTGCACCGGGCGGCCATCGGCGAGCGCGGCTGGCTGCTGGAACGGGAGCGGGAGAGCGCCGCCCGTACCGCCGTGGACGCCGAACGGGCGCGCATCGCGGCCGAGTTGCACGACATCGTCAGCCACAACGTGAGTCTGATGGTGGTCCAGGCCGGGGCCGCGCGCGAGGTGATCGCCACCATGCCCGCGGAGGCGGCGGCGGCGATGGGCGCCGTCGAGGCCGCCGGGCGCGACGCGATGACCGAGCTGCGGCACCTGCTCGGGCTGCTCGCCCCGGCCGCCGACGGCACCGAGGAGGAGGCGGCGGACGGTTTCGCGCCGCAGCCCAGCCTGAGCCGGCTCGGGCCGCTGATCGACCGGTTCGCCTTCGCCGGGCTGCCGGTGGAGGTGCGGATCTCGGGCGAGCCGAGACCGCTGCCCGGCGGCGTCGACGTGACGGCGTACCGGATCATCCAGGAGGCGCTGACCAACGCGCTCAAACACGGGGACGGGGTGACGGCCGAGGTGACGGTGCGCTACGCGGACCACTACCTGCGGGTGGAAGTGCTCAACAGCGGGCCGAGCGTGCTGGCGGGCGCCCCCGCCGCGCCCGCGCAGCCCGCCGGCGCCGCGCCCGCCCGGACGGCCGACGGCGCCGGGCGCGGGCTGCTCGGCCTGCGCGAGCGCGTCGCCGTGTACGGCGGCGACCTCGACGCCCGGCGCCGGCTCGGCGGCGGCTACCGGGTCCGCGCCCGCATCCCGCTGGACCGGCCGTGACCGGGGCCGAGGTGCAGCGGGGGCCGGAGCAGCAGCCGGAGCGGGAGCGCCGCCCCCGGGTGGTGATCGCCGACGACCAGGAGCTCGTCCGCACCGGCTTCCGGATGATCCTCACCGCGCGCGGCATCGACGTGGTCGCCGAGGCCGCCGACGGCGCCGAGGCGGTGGCGGCCGCCGTCGCGCACCGACCCGACGTCGCGCTGCTGGACATCCGGATGCCCGGCATGGACGGCCTGGAGGCCGCCCGCCGGATCCTCGCCCGGGCGCCCGGCTGCCGGGTGATCATGCTGACCACCTTCGACCTCGACCACTACGTCTACGCCGCCCTCGCCGCCGGGGCCAGCGGCTTCCTGCTCAAGGACGTCACCTCCGCCCATCTCGCCGCCGCCGTGCGCCTGGTGGACACCGGGGACGCCCTGCTCGCCCCCTCGATCACCCGGCGGCTGGTCGAACGCTTCGCGGCCGGCGCCCCGCGCCCCGCCCCCGGCGCCGACGGCCCGCCGCTGCACCGCAACCTCGCCCCGCTCACCCCGCGCGAGGCGGAGGTGCTGGCGCTGCTCGGACGCGGGCTGTCCAACAGCGAGTTGGCGACCGAACTGACGCTCAGCGAGTCGACGGTGAAGACGCACGTCGCCCGGATCTTCGCCAAGCTCGACCTGCGCGACCGGGCCCAGGCGGTCGTCCTCGCGTACGAGACCGGGCTGGTCTCACCAGGGGGCAGTGTCAACTGATGTTCAGTCAACTCCCTTGATTCGCATGACAATCATCTAGCTAACTCGTTAGAGGTAACTCCCGGTCCGATTCACATTTTTGCCAGTTCATGGGGGAACATCTCTCTGTCCGCGCCCGAACGAGAAATGACCGTTCGGGCGGCATTTTCAAGACATTTGGACAGGCCCGTGACTACCTCCGCCCCCGTGTGGGACTGCCCCTTCAACCACACCGACGGCCTGGAGTTCGACCCGCTCCTCAAGCGGCTGCTCACCGAGGCCCCGATCGCCAGGATCCGGCTGCCGCACGGCGAGGGCGAGGCCTGGCTCGCCACCCGCTACGAGGACGTCCGGATCGTCACCACCGACCGGCGGTTCAGCCGCGCCGCCGGCATCGGGCGCGACCTGCCCCGGATGACGCCCGCCCCGATCGCCCAGGCCGAGGCGATCAACCTGATGGACCCGCCGGGCCACAACCGGCTGCGCCGCCTCGTCGCCCAGGGCTTCACCAACCGCCAGGTCGAGCGGATGCGCCCGGCCACCCAGCGGATCGTCGACGGCTACCTCGACGAGATGGCCGAACACGGCTCCCCCGCCGACCTGGTGCACTTCCTCTCCAGCCGGCTCCCGCTCACCACCATCTGCGAGCTGCTGGACATCCCCGAGCAGGACCGCGCCGAACTGCGCGGCCACGCCGTCGCCATGATGACGATGGGCCCCGGCAGCCGGGCCGGCCAGGAAGCCGCCAAGGCCGCGCTGCGCGGCTACTTCACCGAACTGACCGCCGCCCGCCGCGCCCACCCCGGCGAGGACCTGATCAGCGCCCTCGCCACCGCCCGCGACGGCGACGAACTGCTGGACGACCAGGAGCTGGCCGTCATGGCGATGGTCCTGCTGGTCACCGGCCACGACACCAGCACCTACCAGCTCAGCAACATCACCTACACCCTGCTCACCCACCCCGAACAGCTCGCCAAGCTGCGCGCCCAGCCCGACCTGCTGCCGCGCGGGCTGGAGGAGCTGCTGCGCTTCATCCCGTTCCGCCAGGGCGTCGGCATCGCCCGGGTCGCCACCGAGGACGTCGAGCTGGGCGGCGTGCTGATCCGGGCCGGCGAGGCCGTCCACGTCTCCTACCTCACCGCCAACCGCGACCCGGCGATGTACGAGCGCCCCGACGAACTCGACCTCGACCGCGGCGCCCCCACCCACATGGCCTTCGGCTACGGCCAGCACCACTGCCCCGGCGCGCACCTGGCCCGGATGGAGCTCCAGGTCGCCATCGGCACCCTGCTGCGGCGCTTCCCCGGCCTGCGGCTCGCCGTCCCGCCGTCCGAACTCGACTGGCACACCGGGTCGATCTGGCGCTACCCCCGCACCCTGCCGCTCGCCTGGTGACCTCCTCCCCGCGCCACCGGCTCCGCCACGGAGCACCGCGCGGCGCCCGTCCGACGCATCCGTAGGCCGCCTGCCCGGGCCGCTCACCAGCCCGCCCGGCCAGGCCACCCAGGGGAGACCCGCACCATGGCAACACTCTGCCGCCCGGCCATCGCCGTACCCGAGAACGTCATCACCCTCGACCAGACCCTCGACCTCGCCCGCAGCCTGCACGCCGGCCACCCCCAACTCGGCCTCGCCCTGCGGCTGATCGAGAACACCGGGGTGCGGACCAGGCACCTGGTCCAGCCGATCGAGCAGACCCTCACCCACCCGGGATTCACCGCGCGCAACGAGGTCTACGAGCGGGAGGCCAAGCTCCGCGTCCCCGAGGTGGTCGAACGGGCCCTGGGTCACGCCGAGTTGGGCGCCCGGGACATCGACCTGATCATCTACGTGTCCTGCACCGGCTTCATGATGCCGTCGCTGACCGCCTGGCTGATCAACGCCCTGGGCTTCCGCTCCGACACCCGCCAGATGCCGATCGCCCAGCTCGGCTGCGCGGCCGGCGGCGCCGCCGTCAACCGCGCGCACGACTTCTGCCGCGCCTACCCGGGCGCCAACGTGCTGATCGTCTCCTGCGAGTTCTGCTCGCTCTGCTACCAGCCGACCGACCTCGGCGTCGGCTCACTGCTCTCCAACGGCCTGTTCGGGGACGCCGTCGCCGCCGTGGTGATGCGCGGACACGGCGGCACCGGCGTGCACGTCGAGCGCAACGGCTCGCACCTCGTCCCGGACACCGAGAACTGGATCTCCTACGGGGTCAAGGACACCGGCTTCCACTTCCAGCTGGACAAGCGGGTGCCCGGCACCATGGAGATGCTCGCCCCGGCGCTGCGCGGCCTGGCCGTCGAACACGGCTGGGACGTCTCCGGGTTGGGCTTCTACATCGTGCACGCCGGCGGCCCGCGCATCCTCGACGACCTCTGCCACTTCCTCAACCTGGAGCCGGCCACCTTCCGGTACAGCCGCGCGACGCTGACCGAGCGCGGCAACATCGCCAGCGCCGTCGTCTTCGACGCGCTCGCCCGACTGTTCGCCGACGGCGGCGTGGCCGACGGCACCACCGGCCTGATCGCCGGTTTCGGTCCGGGCATCACCGCCGAGATCTCGCTGGGGAGTTGGGTCGGCGAGCCGGTCGAGGCCGCCCGCCGACGGCCGCGGGCCATCTCCACCTCGGACATCACACTCGTCCATCCGAGCGCCCCCCGGCGTTTCCCGGCCGGCACTACGATCACCGAATGACTGACACCACGCACCAGGCGGACACCGACGACAGATCCGCCGAACTCGCCACCCTCTTCCCCGCGTTGCACGCCCCGCAGTACTGGACCTGGGGCCGGTACGACGCACTGTTCTCCACCGTGCTGCCGCCGGACGAGCTGGTGACCAACATCCACCTGGTGGGCTTCGCGGACGACCAGGTGGTCCTCTGCCGGGACGACCGGGACCACTGGTTCCTGCCCGGCGGCACCCGGGAGCAGGACGAGAGCATCGCCACCTGCCTGGCGCGCGAGCTGCGCGAGGAGGCCGGCGCCCGGCTGCTCGGCGAGCCGGACTGGCTCGGCGCGCACCGCTGCCGCACCGAGGACCCGACGCCGTACCGGCCGTGGCAGCCGCACCCGGAGAAGGCGTGGCTGTGGGGCTGGGCGGAGGTCGCGGTGGACTCGACGCCGACCAACCCGGCGGACGGCGAGCAGGTGGTCGAGGTGCGGGCGGTGCCGGCGCACGAGGCGCAGCGGCTGCTGCTGGCCGGGCACGACGCCTGGTGGGGCGAGCTGATCGGGCTGGCCGTGGAGCTGCGGCGGCGGGCCGGGCGGGGCTGATCCCCCGCCCCTCCGAGCCCCCGCTCCGAGATATTCCCGCCGGGCCGGAAGACCACTGGAACGGCCGAACAACAGAGAGCATTGTCCGTTTTACGGTGATATGACTCGGCCATGGACACCAACATGCTGGCCGTGGACTACCCGGTGCTCAACATCTTCTGGACGATGCTGGAGCTGTTCCTCTGGATCCTCTGGTTCTTCCTGCTGTTCAAGATCATCACGGACATCTTCCGCAGCCACGACCTGGGCGGCTGGGCCAAAGCCGGCTGGCTGCTCCTGGTGATCGTGCTGCCGCTGATCGGTGTGCTGGCCTACGTGATCGCCCGCGGGAAGTCGATGAGCGAGCGGGACGCCGCCCAGGTCCGACAGAGCGAGGCCGCCGTCAAGGCCTACATCCGGGACGCGGCCGGAACCGGCACACCCGGGGGCGGCGGCAGCCACGTCGACGACCTGGCGAGACTGGCGGACCTGAAGGAGAAGGGCGCCATCTCCGAGGAGGAGTACCAGAAGGCCAAGGACAAGCTCCTGGCCTGACCTGACCCGGCCCGACCCGCACGGCGGCCGGGGCCGGCGGACGCGCAGACGTCCACCGGCCCCGGCCGCGGCGGCCAGCCGCTCAGCGTCTCAGCGCCTCAGCCGCTCAGCCACTGAGCCGCTCAGCGCCGCCCGGAGCGGCGGTCACCCGAGGCGTCGCCGCCGGTCAGGCCCGCCCGGCGCAGCGCGTCCGCCATCGCGCTGTTCGCCAGCGACGCGCCGCCGCCGGAACCGCCCGAGCCGCCCGAACCGCCGGAGCCACCGGAGCCACCGGAGCCGCCGCCCTGACCGCGCCGGTCCTGGCCGCCGCCCCGGCGCTCCTGGCGCGGCGGGCGGGCCTGCCGCTCACCGCGCTCGCCGCCCCGGGAACGGTCACCGCCGCGCTCGCCCCGGTCACCGCGGTCGCCGCCCCGGTCGCGACCGACCTCGTCGTCCAGCCGCAGAGTCAGCCCGATGCGCTTGCGCGGCACGTCCACCGAGACGACCCGGACCTTCACGATGTCGCCCGGCTTGACCACCTCGCGCGGATCCTTGACGAAGGTCCTCGACAGCGCCGAGACGTGCACCAGTCCGTCCTGGTGGACGCCCACGTCGACGAAGGCGCCGAACGCGGCCACATTGGTGACCACACCCTCCAGCACCATCCCGACCTCCAGGTCGCCGATCTTGTCGACGCCCTCCTTGAAGGTCGCGGTGCGGAACGCCGGGCGCGGGTCGCGGCCCGGCTTGTCCAGCTCGCCGAGGATGTCGGTGACGGTCGGGATGCCGAAGACCTCGTCGGCGAAGTCGCCCGGGCGCAGGGCCCGCAGCCGTTCGCCGTTGCCGATCAGCCCGCTCAGCTCCCCGCCGGTGGACGCCAGGATCCGGCGCACCACCGGGTACGCCTCGGGGTGCACGCTGGAGGCGTCCAGCGGGTCGTCGCCGTCGGGGATGCGCAGGAAGCCCGCGCACTGCTCGAAGGCCTTCGGGCCCAGCCGGGAGACGTCCTTGAGCTGCCGGCGGGTGCGGAACGGGCCGTTGGCATCGCGGTGGGCCACGATGTTGTCGGCGAGCGTGCCGGTGATGCCGGAGACCCTGGTCAGCAGCGGCGCCGAGGCGGTGTTGACGTCCACGCCCACGGCGTTGACGCAGTCCTCGACCACCGCGTCCAGCGAACGGGAGAGCTTCACCTCGCTCAGGTCGTGCTGGTACTGGCCGACCCCGATCGACTTCGGGTCGATCTTGACCAGTTCGGCCAGCGGGTCCTGGAGGCGGCGGGCGATCGAGACCGCGCCGCGGATCGACACGTCCAGCTCCGGCAGCTCCTGCGAGGCGAAGGCGGAGGCCGAGTAGACCGAGGCGCCCGCCTCGCTGACCATCGCCTTGGTGAGGTTCAGCTCGGGGTGGCGCTTGAGCAGGTCCTCGGCGAGCTTGTCCGTCTCCCGGGAGGCGGTGCCGTTGCCGATCGCCACCAGGTCGACGCCGTGCTTCTTCGCCAGCGCGGCCAGGGTCGCGAGCGCGGCGTCCCACTTGTTGGCGGGCTGGTGCGGGTAGATCGTGTCGTACGCGACGACCTTGCCGGTGGCGTCCACCACCGCGACCTTCACCCCCGTCCGGAAGCCCGGGTCCAGGCCCATGGTGGCGCGGGTGCCGGCCGGCGCGGCCAGCAGCAGATCGCGCAGGTTGGCGGCGAACACGCGCACCGCCTCCTCCTCCGCCTCGGCCCGCAGCCGCGACCGCAGGTCGATGCCGAGCCGGACCAGGACGCGGGTGCGCCAGGCCCAACGGACGGTGTCGCCCAGCCACTTGTCGGCCGGGCGGCCGTGGTCGGCGATGCCGAAGCGGGCGGCGATCCGCCGCTCGTAGTCGTTCTCGCCGGGCAGATCGCCCTCCTCGCCGTCGTACGGCGAGAGGTCTAGGCCCAGCACCTCCTCCTTCTCGCCGCGCAGCATCGCCAGGATGCGGTGCGAGGGGAGCTTGGTGTACGGCTCGGCGAAGTCGAAGTAGTCGGCGAACTTGGCGCCGTCCTGCTCCTTGCCGTCACGCACGGTGGCCACCAGCCGGCCCCGGGTCCACATCCGCTCGCGCAGCGAACCGACCAGGTCGGCGTCCTCGCCGAAGCGCTCCACCAGGATCGCCCGGGCGCCCTCCAGCGCGGCGGCCGGCTCGGCGACGGACTCGTTCAGGAACCGGGCGGCCAGCGCCGCCGGGTCCTGCGAGGGATCGGCGAGCAGCGTCTCGGCCAGCGGCTCCAGGCCCGCCTCGCGGGCGATCTGCGCCTTGGTGCGCCGCTTCGGCTTGAACGGCAGGTAGATGTCCTCCAGCCGGGCCTTGGAATCGGCGGCCAGCACCTGCGCGCGCAGCGCGTCGTCCAGCTTGCCCTGGGCCCCGATCGACTCCAGGACGGCCGCCCGGCGCTCCTCCAGCTCCCGCAGGTAGCGCAGCCGCTCCTCCAGGGTGCGCAGCTGGGCGTCGTCCAGGGAGCCGGTGACCTCCTTGCGGTAGCGGGCCACGAAGGGCACGGTCGCGCCGCCGTCGAGCAGCTCGACCGCGGACTTCACCTGCCCGTCGCGAACGCCCAGTTCCTCGGCGATCTTGCGCTCGATCGCCTGCTGGGCCTGCCGGGCCACCTGTTCGACTGGCGTGGTCACGAAGCCGGTCACCTTCTCCTTCAGTGCTTTCGCCGTACGCCCTGCATTCTGGCAGGTGCCGGGGACAGCTCCCGGCCGCACCCGGGGCGGCCGGGCGTGGCGCCGTCCGCCCGCGGCCCCAACCAGACTCAAGCAGTGCCCCGTTGCACCTTCCTACGCTGACGCGCATGGACACCTCCCCCGCACTGGACGCCTCCCCCGCCCCGAACGCCGGCCCCTCGCCGGACGCCGCCGCCCGGCTGAGCGAACTCGCCGCCGCCAAGTACCTGCTGTTCACCACCCACCGCAAGAACGGCACCCCCGTGCCCACGCCGGTCTGGGTGGCGCGCGACGGCGACGCGCTGGTCTTCACCACCGTCACCCGCACCGGCAAGGTCAAGCGGCTGCGCAACCGCTCCGACGTGCTGGTCGGGCCGAGCGACATCCGCGGCACCCTGCTCGGCGAGCAGGTCCCGGCCACCGCCGTCCTCGACCCCGGCCGCGCGCCCGCCTACCGGAAGCTGCTGCGCCGCAAGTACGGGCTGCTGTGCGCGATCGCGCTGACCGCGAACGTGCTGCGCTTCGGCAAGGGCGGGACGATCGGCGTGCGGGTCACGCTGAACTGAGGCCGGCCGTACGCATTCCGGGAATCCGCTGAAGGGCACCGATCCGCGCTGTACGCTGCCGGGCATGTGCGCTGCCACCCGGATGCACCCCGACGGACTGGTCATCGACGCGGCCCTGGTACGGCGGTTGATCTCCGCCCAGTTCCCGGACTGGGTCGGCCTGCCGGTCACGCCGGTCACCTCCACCGGGACGGACAACGCGATGTTCCGCCTCGGGCCCGAACTCGCCGTCCGGCTCCCCCGGGTGGAATGGGCGGCCGGGGACGTCCGCCGCGAGAAGCAGTGGCTGCCCGCGCTGGCCCCCCGACTGCCGCGGCCGATACCCGCCCCGGTCGCGGTCGGCCGGCCCGCCGCCGGCTACCCCTGGGAGTGGTCGGTGCTCCGCTGGTTCGAGGGCGCCAACCCGGTCGCCGGCGCCCTCGCCGCTCCCGGCGCACTCGCCCGCGACCTCGCCGCCTTCGTCAACGCCCTGCGCGCCGTCAACCCGGCCGGCGGCCCGGCCGGCCACCGGAGCGTCCCGCTCGCCTCCCGCGACGGCGCCACCCGCGCGGCCATCGCCCAACTCGCCGGAGCGGTCGACACCCACGCCGCAACCGCCCTGTGGGACAAGGCGCTTCGCCTCTCCGAGTACGCCGGCCCGCCCTCCTGGATGCACGGCGACCTCACCCCCGGGAACCTCCTGCTCGACCGGTCCGGCCGGCTCGGCGCCGTCCTCGACTTCGGCCTGATGGGCGTCGGCGACCCCACCGCCGACCTGATCGTCGCCTGGAACCTGCTGCCCGCCTCCGCCCGCCCCGCCTTCCGCGCCGCCCTCCGCGCCGATGACGCCATGTGGGCCCGCGGCCGCGCCTGGGCCTTCTCCATCGCGCTGGTGACGATCCCCTACTACCGTCACACCAATCCGGGCCTCACCGCCAACGCCCGTCACGTCGTCCGCGAGGTGCTCGCCGACCGCAGCACCTGATCAGTCCGCCTTGAGGCCCAACGAGCCGAGCAGCTGGGCCAGTTCGGAGCCGAAGAGCTTGTCCGGGCTGGCGGTCTGGGCGCGCAGGTGGCCGTAGACCTCCAGCGAGACCAGGCCGTGCAGGCGGCCCCAGATCCGCAGGGCCAGCGCCACCCCGGCCGGGGGCAGTTCGGGGAAGGCCGGGCGGACCTTGTCGAGCAGGCCGGGGTCGAAGTCCGCCCAGACGAAGTCGCCGTCCGCGCCCGGTGATCCGACCTTCGGCCAAGCCGTCGCCGCGAGGCCGGCGATACCGACGCAGACGCGCTGGGCGGCGTCGGGCGCGGCGCCGCCCTCCGGGGCGCGGTACCCCGGAACGGGGTCGCCGTAGATCAGCCGGAAGCCCTCGGCGTTGGCCAGCGCCCAGTCGCGGAAGGCGTGCGCCCAGGCCTGGATCCCGGCCGCCGGATCCTTCGCCGGGGCGGCGCTCCAGGCGGCCTCGACGGCGTCCGCGAGCGCGGTGTAGACGTCCGCGATCAGCGCGGTGACCAGGTCGTCCCGGGTGGCGAAGTAGCCGTAGATGGCGTTGGCCGTCATGCCCATCTCGCGGGCGATGGCCCGCAGGGTGATCGCGTCGGGCCCGCCCGAGCCCATCAGCTCCAGGGCGGTGCTCTTGATCTCGGCGGTCGTCTCGGCCCGCAGCCGCTCACGCCGCCCGGTGCTTCGGGTGCCTGCCATGCGCTCACTCTACAGCGTCACCATGCCGATTGCCGTATGAAAACTTCACACCGTATAGTTTTCGCACGGCGTGAGATTCTCGGGCCGCCCACCAGCATGACCAAGGGGAGAACCATGCACATCGGAGTCATCGGAGCCACCGGCACCATCGGCAGCCGGATCGTCACCGAAGCCCTCGGCCGCGGACACCGCGTCACCGCCTTCAGCCGCGACGCCTCCGCCATCCACGACCAGCGCGAAAACCTCACTTGGGCGAGCATCGACGCCCTCGACGCCGACAGCATCGCCGCCGCCCTGCCCGGCCTCGACGTCCTGATCAGCGGATTCCAGCCCGGCAACGGCGCCAAGGACATCGCCGACACCATCCAGCGCTCCATCGCCGACCCCACCGTCTACGCCACCGCCGCCCGCGCCCTGCTCAAGGCCCTGAACGGCCAACCCCGCACCCGGCTCATCGTCATCGGCGGCGCCGGCAGCCTCGAAATCGCCCCCGGAGTCGCCCGCGCCGACCACGACGACCTCATCCACGAGTCACTCGACGAGATCGGCATCCCCCGCGAGTACGCCGCCGCCGTCCGCGGCCACCGCGACGCCCTGAACGTCCTGCGCACCTCCAACCGGCTCTGGACCTACTTCAGCCCCGCCGAGCAGATCGCCCCCGGCGAACGCACCGACCGCTTCCGCATCGGCGGCGACCAGCCCGTCCTCGACGCCGACGGCCTCAGTCGGATCTCCGCCGAGGACGCCGCCGTCGCCCTCGTCGACGAGGCCGAACTCCCCCGGTTCGTCCAGCGCCGCTTCACCATCGGCTACTGAGCGACGGGCGGGGCCAACCGGGCCCACGAGCGGCCCTCGGCGGGGTCGCACCCCCAGGCGGCGCAGAGCCGCCGCACCAGCCGAAGACCCGGGCAGTCCGGCCCCGCGCGGTCGGACTGCCCGATGGCGGTGACCTCGATCCAGAGGCCGGCGGGGGCGGAGTACTCGAAGAGCACGTCGATGAGGTGGTGTGCGGGGGGAGTCCGGACCGCACTGGCGACCAGCTCGGTGACGATCAACTCGCCGTCGCCCGCGTAGTGTTCACCGTCCTTGAGGTCGGAGAGGAACCCCCGGAGCACCACCCGGGCGGCGGTCGGCGAGGAAGGATGTCGCGGGAGCGTGCACAGCTGATCGGCGAGGGCTCTGTCAAGGGCTTCGGGCATAGCGGTGCCACCTTTGGATGCATTGAGGATTTCGCGCGCGGGCAGGCCGCTTCGTGCACTCACTAGTGCGATTGCGCGATCAGTTCCATGATTAAGCATCGGCGGTCACCGTGCTGGTGACGAGTGATCAGCCGGTTCCAGGGAACGTCCTGACACAGGGGGCCTGCGCCGTGACCCGCAAGAAGTTCACGAACCCAAACCTGCGATCGAGTGCGGGCGCCGTGTTCGGCGCGGTGCTGAAGCAGCTGAGAGAGTCGAAGGGGATGTCACAGGGTCAGCTGGCGGTCCTCATCCCGTGCAGCCGCCCGCACATCTCCCGCATCGAGGCCGGCACCCGCAACCCGCAGGAGGACTTCGTCCTCGCAGCGGACCGACTGCTGGAGACGGGCGGCCAGTTGATCGATCTCTGGAAGGAGATCGACTGGTACGCACGGGTGGAACACCCCGACTGGTTCCGACGCTACGCGGGCTACGAGAACAAGGCCTCGAAGATCGGCGAGTTCCAGGTGGCCCTCATCTCAGGACTCCTCCAGACAGAGAAGTACGCCCGCGCACTGCTTGGATCGGGTGACGCAGCGGGCAACCCCGAACTTGTCGAGGAGCTGGTGGCCTCACGTATCGCCCGCCAGCACCGACTGACGGCCCCTGGGGGCCCGCTCCTCATGGTCGTCCACTCCGAGGCCGCACTGCACTCGCTCATCGGCGGTCCCGAGGTGATGTACGAGCAGCTCGGCCACCTGTTGACGGTTGGTCGGATGCCGAATGTCGTCATTCAGATCGCGCCGTTCAGCCTCGGCGAACGCATCCCGTTCGACACTCTCGTCTCCTTCCTCACCTCCCCCGACGGCCGGACGAGGCTCTATTCCGAGAGCCTGGACCAGGGACACTTCATCGAAGATCCCATGGAAGTCCAGCGCAAGCAGCGGGCCTATGATCTGCTCCAGGCAAACGCGCTGTCGCCGCGTGAGAGCGCCGATCGGATCCGCAGCGTCAGGGAAGGACTTCTCAACATGATCGCCACCAAGACCGACGCCCCATGGCGCAAGTCCAGCTACAGCGGGAACAACGGCGGCAACTGCGTCGAGGTGGCGACCACCCGCCCCGGGCGGCTCGTCCGTGACTCGAAGGACCCCGAGGGCCCCGTCCTCGACTTCAGCCCCGTCGCCTGGCAGTCCTTCATCGACGCCGTCCGCACCGGCCGACTGCACTGACGGGGGCTGCCACCAGCGGCGGCCGTTGCTATGGTTCTCCCCGCCACTACGGGTAGGGGGACGACTTGGCACGCAGAAGCAGTGTGATCGACGTCAGAGTGAGCCGGCGGGTGCTGTGGGTGGGCGGCGACGCCTATCCGCTCCACAACATCGCCCGGGCCCGGCAGTTCCAGCTGCTGCCGCCCAAGCGCGCGCGGGTGATCATCCGGTTCGTCCGGCAGGTGATCGGCCTGCTGGTGGCCACCGCCCTCCTCGGTTCGCTGCTCGGGAGCGGCGCGAACCAGGAGACGACCAAGAACGTGATCGGCCTGGTGGCGCTCGCGCTCTTCGCGGCCAGCCTCTACCGGCTGGTCAAGCGGCTGCAGATGCGCACGGTCTACCAGCTGATCATCGAGACCTCCAGCTCCTCGAACACGGCGGTGGTCAGCCACGACGCCCAGCAGGTCGGCAACCTGATCCAGCTGATCATGGAAGCGATCGACAACCCGCTGGCCGAGTTCGCGCTCCAGGTGGAGAACGTCCACATCGGCGACCAGATCAACCAGTACGGCGACCACAACACCGGAAAGAAGGTCAGCCTGTGAGCGGCGGCATCCACTTCGGGGACTCGGTCACCCAGCACGGCGACCACAACATCGGCATCATCAAGCACCAGGGCCCGGCCGACCCGCAGGCCGCGATGCGCGAACTCATCGCCGCTGTACGCCAGTTGCGCGAGCAGGTGCCGGCCGAGGACCGCGAGGTGCTGGACGAGTCGCTGGCGGACCTCGGCAACGGGCAGGCCACCCCGCCCGCCACCCTGCGCCGCGCCCTGCGCAACATCTCCGGCGTCGCCACCCTCGCCGCCGCCGGCGCCCCGGTGGTGGAGTCGATTCGCCGCATCCTGGACTCGCTGAGTTCCTGAGCGACGGCGGGCGGCCAGGCCCGAAAGTCACACCGGGTCAGAGACCTTCCTCAGTCAAGGAATCCTGCTAGCCTGACGCCATGAGCGGACTGCGGGAACGGAAGAAGGAGCGGACGCGGCGGGCGATCTCCGAGGCCGCGATCGCGCTCTTCCTGGAGCACGGCTTCGACCCGGTCCCGGTGGCGGACGTCGCGGCCGCCGCCGAGGTGTCGAAGCCGACGCTGTTCAGCTACTTCTCCACCAAGGAGGACCTGGTCGTCCACCGCTTCGCCGACCACCAGGACCAGGCCGCCGGCGTGGTCCGCGGCCGGGCGGCCGGCGAGACGGTGCTGGCCGCCCTGCACCGGGACTTCCTGGACGGGCTCGCCCGGCGCGACCCCATCACCGGGCTCAACGACGACCCCCGGGTCCTGGCGTTCAGCGATCTGGTGTACTCCACGCCGAGCCTGAAGGCCCGGGGCGCCGAATACCTCGCCCGCGCCGAACAGTCCCTCGCCCGGGCGCTGCACGAGGCCCCCGACCTGGCCCCGCCCCGGCGCCTCACCGCCCCCCTCCTCGCCGCCCAGGTCACCGCCACCCAGCGGGTCCTCGCCGAACACAACTGGCACCGGATCCGGGACGACGGCCAGACCGCCGACGAACTCCACTTCGAGGCCGCCACCAACGCCGACCGCGCCTTCGAACTCCTCACCGCCGGCTACGAAGGCACCGCCGGGCACCCGGGGCCCACCGGGCGCTGGGGCCCCGCCTGACACGGAGGCCCCACCGGCCCCACGGGCACCGCTGGTTAGAGTGCCGCGCATGACAATGCGTCAGCTCACCTTCGAACGGCTGCACAACTTCCGCGACCTGGGCGGCCACCCCGCCACCGACGGCCGGTCCGTCCGCCGGGGCCTGCTCTACCGCTCCGACTCGCTCGGCAAGCTCACCTCGCCCGCCGACCTCGACCGGCTCCAGGCCCTCGGCGTGCGCACCGTGATCGACCTCCGCTACCCCTGGGAGATCGCCGCCAAGGGCCGGGTGCCCGACTACGAAGGGCTGGTCTACCACAACCTCTCGATCGAGCACCGCCCCTACGACCAGGCCGAGATCGACCCGGACGTCGACCCCTGGCGGTACCTCGCCGACCGCTTCGCCGAGGTCGCCGAGGACGGGGTGGAGGAGATCCGCGAGGCCCTGGAGGTGATCACCGCCGCCGAGGAGCCCGTGGCCTTCCACTGCGCCTCCGGCAAGGACCGCACCGGGCTCATCGCCGCCCTCGTCCTCACCCTGCTCGGCGTCTCCGAGGACGACATCGCCGCCGACTTCGCCCTCACCGAGCTGGCCACCCCGCACCTCATCGCCGAGTGGCACGCCGCCCACCCCGGCCGCACCCTTCGCTGGCCCGGCTACGGACGCGCCCCCGAGACGGTCATCCGCCTCGCCCTCGCCGACCTCGCCGCCCGCCACGGCTCGGTCGAGGACTACGCCACCGGCGCCCTCGGCCTCTCCCCCGCCCGGATAGCCGCCCTCCGCTCCCGCCTGCTCACGGCCTGACCTTGCCTGATAGATCGTCAACGGCCAAGAAGGTGAATGGAGTTCACTCGAACACAGGTTGACCTAAACATGTCATGTCGCATTGCCCCCGCCTCCGCCGCGCTGCCAGGATCGGGCCACTGCCCAGACGAACCAACGGGAGAAACCCATGAGGATGCGTTCCGTTCTGCCCGTCGCCCTGCTGGCCGCGGCCGGCCTGTTCACCGGCGTCAACACCGCCTCGGCGGCGGGGTACCCCGGCTACCAGTGCTTCAAGACCGCCGACCGCGTCGAGTACTGCAGCGACGCCAAGGTCAAGAACCACACCGCGGGTTCCAACTGGATCAAGACCTGCCCGGCCGACGTCGTCGCGCACATGGGCAAGCCGTACATCGCGGCGAAGCGCCCCTCCGCCGCGCACAGCTGTTAGCACCAGGCACCAGGCACACCGAGCCCGCCCGGCAGACACCTGCCGGGCGGGCTCGACCGTTGGCGCGGCGGGCCTCAGCGGCGGCGCGGGCCGCCCGGGCGGCCGCCGTTGCGCGGCTTGCGGGGGCCGCGCGCGCCGGTGGCGGCGGCCGCCGGGGCGGGGGCCGTGGCGGGCCAGTGGGTGGGCCGGGTGAGGGTGGCCGGCAGGCGGGTGGTGGCATCGCCGCGGGCCGCGTTCAGCTGGGCCTGCGTGAGGAAAAGCGCCTCGGTGAGGTCGGCGCCGGAGAGCTCGGCGTCGCGCAGGTCGGCGCCGACGAGGTCGGCGAGGCGCAGGTCGGCGCCGCTGAGGTCGGCGGCGACGAGCAGGGCGCCGCGCAGGTTGGCCCCGCGCAGGTCGGCACCGCGCAGGCGGGCACCGAAGAGGTCGGCGCCGCGGTGTTCGCGGCGGCGGGGGACGGCGGCGCGGACGAGTTCGCTGGCGCGCAGCAGCAGGTCGCTGACGCGCTGCCGGTGGGCGGGGACGTCGACGGCGAGGATCTCCTCGGGGGTGCCGCCGGCGAGCCGGTCGGTCTCCTCCAGGGCCTGCCGCAGGTCGGCGTGGACCGGGCGGGCAGGGGCGTAGCCGAGCGCCTCGGTGAGGTACCAGAGCAGTTCGTGGAGCTGGCGCACCACCGGGAAGACGTCGTACATGGGCTTGGCGTCGGCCGGCGCCTCGCGCCAGCTGCGGCCGCCGAAGGTGACCTGGGAGACGCGCTGCCCGGCGCCGAAGCAGTCGTAGACGGTGCAGCCCTGGAAGCCCCGGTCGCGAAGGCGTTCGTGGATGCCGCAGGTGAAGTCGGTCTGCAGGTTGCGGCACGCGCTGCCGGCGGCCTTGTCGACGGCGAAGTCGGTACCGGCGCCGAAGGGCAGGGCGACGCAGCAGAGGCCGAAGCAGCTGGTGCAGTCGGAACGCAGCTCGGTCGGCTGAGCCGCCGTGGGGTGCTGCGGCGGCTCGGTCTCGCGCACGTCGCGTGGTCCTTCCAGCGTGGGCACCGGCCGTCCGGTGCGTCGAACCGCCAAGCCTACTGGGCGCTGGTCACACCCACCCCACCCCCGGTAAGGTGTCAATCGGCAGTGCGCCTATTACGAGGTGCACCCATGGCGCAGTGCGCCCATGGCATACGGGGGTAGGAGTGCAGGACCCGAGCATCAACGAACTCGTCCGGATGTGGATCGCCGGCTGGAGCGTCTCGCGCGGCGCGGCCGAAGCGGTGGACGAGCCCTGGGGCTGGACGATCGACGTCGGCGTGGTCGGCCACGTCGCCCGGCACGTGCTGCTCGAGCCGGCCGAGCCCGACGTCCGCAAGATCGCCGAGGCCACCACCGCACCGGGCACCTGGCTGAAGCTGTTCACCGAGGAGGCCGTCGTCCGGCCCTGGCTGGGCCCGCAGTGGCGGCTCGACCAGCCGGGGTACCTGATGACCGCCCCGCTGGGCGCCGAGCGGCCCGAGGTGCCGGCCGGCTACACGGTGACCACCTGGACCCGGGGCGGGATCGTCCGGACCCTGGTCCGCACCGAGGCCGGACACCTCGCCGCACGCGGCCAGGCAGGTCTGGCCGGCCCCGTGGCCGTCCCGGACCAGATCCTGACCGCGCCCGAGCACCGGCGCCGGGGCCTGGGCGCCCTGGTGATGCGGACCCTGCAGAACGCCGGGCACCAGGCGGGCGCCGACACCGCCGTCCTGGTCGGCACCCCGGACGGCCGGGCGCTCTACACCGCGCTCGGCTGGACCACCCGCTCCCCGATGGCGAGCCTGTTCTACGAGCCCGCAGTCGAGCCCGCGCCCGAACCCGCCACCGAGTCCGCCGCCGGACCGGGAGCCGAGTAGGGCAGCAGCTCGGCCCGCTTCGGCGGCCGGCCGTCGCCGGAGGAGCGCCCGGTGAGCCGGCGGCCGATCCACGGCCCCAGGTGGCCGCCCAGCCAGCGGGCGTCGGCGCGCAGCCGCTCGGCCCGGCCGGGCGGGGCGGCGGGCGGCAGCGGGGCGCGCCAGTCGAAGGCGGCGGGGCGGCCGAGCGCCTCCAACACCCCTTCGGCGACCCGGCGGTGACCCTCGGGCGACAGGTGCAGGCGGTCCTCGCCCCAGAGCCGGCGGTCGTCGAAGCAGGGGGCGGCGAACAGGTCGACGACGGCGACGCCCTCGTCCTGGCCGAGCTCGTGCACGAAGGCCTTCATCCGCAGGATGGCCGGGAGCAGCCGGGCGCTGCCCGCCATCCTGCGGGTCGGGTCGGTGCTGGTGAACAGCACCACGGTGGCGCCGGTGGCGCGCAGTTCCTCGGTGCAGCGGCCGAGCAGCCGCTCGACCCGGGCGATGTCGCAGCCGGGGCGCAGCGCGTCGTTGAGGCCGCCGACGAGGGTCACCAGGTCGGCGCCCATCGCGGTGGCGGCGGGGAGCTGCTCGTCGTGGATCTGGCCGATGAGCTTGCCGCGGACGGCGAGGTTCGCGTAGCGGAACACCTCGTCACCGCCGGCCTCGGCGGCGAGCGCGTCGGCGACCCGGTCGGCCCAGCCCCGGTAGTGGCCGTCGGGCAGCAGGTCGTCGCACATGCCCTCGGTGAAGGAGTCCCCGACGGCGACGTAACTGCGGTAGGTGGTGGGCACGGGCGGTCTCCGCTCTCCTCCGATGGCTCCGTGGCCCGACGATGCTACGCGCGGCCGGTCCGGGCCCCGGCATCGGACCCCGGCACCGGCACCGGCACCGGCACCGGACCCTAACCCGCGACGGGCGCCCCGTCGTCCGCCGTGCGGGGGGTGAACCAGTGCTCGCGGACGGCGTCGGTGGGCCGCTGCTCGCCGAGGGCGGGCAGGCCCCACTCCCCCAGCGCCTCGATCACCGGGCGCAGTTCGCGGCCGCGTTCGGTGAGCTCGTAGACCGTGGCGTTGGCGGGCCGTTCGAGCCGGCGGCGCAGGGCCAGGCCGTCGCCCTCCAGCTGCTTGAGCCGGGCGGCGAGGATGTCGGTGGAGACGCCGGGCAGGTCGGCGTGCAGGTCGGTGTAGCGGCGCGGGCCGCCGAGGAGTTCACGGACGATCAGGAGGCTCCAGCGCTCCCCCACCGCGTCCAGGGCGCGGGCGACGGCGCAGTACTGGTCGTAGCTTCGGCGTGACATGTGGATCAGCATAGCCAAAAGGTTGGACTTTCCAAGTGACAACTTGGTAGAACAAAGCATCAGCAACGATGCGGTGGTGACGGTCGGGAGGCCGCAAGTGGAGTTTCGGCAGTCCAGCAAGCTGAACAACGTGTGCTACGAGATCCGCGGCCCGGTGGTCGACCAGGCCAACGCCCTGGAGGAGGCCGGGCACAGCGTGCTGCGGCTGAACACCGGCAACCCGGCGCCGTTCGGCTTCGAGGCGCCCGAGGAGATCATCCAGGACATCATCCGCAACCTGCCCAAGGCGCACGGCTACAGCGACTCGCGCGGCATCCTGCCCGCCCGCCGCGCGGTGGTGCAGTACTACCAGCAGCGCGGCGTGACCGGGGTCGGCGTCAACGACGTCTACCTCGGCAACGGCGCCTCCGAGCTGATCCAGATGGCCGTCACCGCGCTCGTCGACGACGGCGACGAGGTGCTCGTTCCGATGCCGGACTACCCGCTGTGGACGGCCGTGGTCCGGCTGGCCGGCGGCAAGGCCGTGCACTACCTGTGCGACGAGCAGGCCGACTGGTACCCGGACCTCGACGACATCGCCGCCAAGATCACCGCCCGCACCAAGGCCATCGTCGTCATCAACCCCAACAACCCCACCGGCGCGGTCTACCCGAAGGAACTGCTGGAGGGCATCCTCGACCTGGCCCGCCGCCACCAGCTGATGGTCCTGGCCGACGAGATCTACGACAAGATCCTCTACGACGACACCGAGCACCACTGCCTCGCCGCCCTCGCCGACGACGTCCTCACCCTCACCTTCAACGGCCTCTCCAAGGCCTATCGGGTGGCCGGCTTCCGCAGCGGCTGGCTGGTCGTCTCCGGGCCCAAGCAGCACGCCACCGACTACCTGGAGGGCCTGACCATGCTCTCCGGCATGCGGCTGTGCCCCAACGTGCCCGCCCAGTTCGCCGTCCAGGCCGCGCTCGGCGGCCACCAGTCCATCAACGACCTGGTGCTGCCCGGCGGCCGGCTCACCGAGCAGCGTGACGTCGCCTACAAGGCCCTCAACGAGATCCCCGGCGTCAGCTGCGTCAAGCCCAAGGGCGCCCTGTACGCCTTCGCCCGGCTCGACCCGGCGGTGCACCGGATCGTCGACGACGAGCAGTTCGTGCTGGACCTGCTGCTCCGCGAGAAGATCCACGTCGTTCAGGGCACCGGCTTCAACTGGCCCCGCCCGGACCACTTCCGCTTCGTCACCCTGCCCCGCGCCGACGATCTGGAGACGGCCATCAACCGCATCGGCCGCTTCCTCGCGACGTACCGGCAGAGCTGAGCGCACACGACACGTCCTAGGCTTGTCGGCCATGACCGTCCTGCGTTCCGTCGCCCTGTTCGTCGTCGCCGCGCTCGCCGAGATCGGCGGCTGCTGGCTGATCTGGCAGAGCGTGCGCGAGCAGCGGCCGTGGTGGCTGGCCGGGCTGGGGGTGGTGGTGCTCGGCGGGTACGGCTTCGTCGCGGCGCTCCAGCCGGACAGCCACTTCGGCCGGGTGCTGGCCGCGTACGGCGGGGTGTTCGTCGCCGGGTCGCTGCTCTGGGGCGTGGTCGTGGACGACTTCCGGCCGACCCGCTACGACGTGGTGGGCGCGCTGGTCTGCCTGGCCGGGGTCGCGGTGATCATGTACGGGCCCCGGCGCTGAGCCCCCTACGCACCGGGCCCTCCACGCACGGGGCCCCGGCATCGAGGTGCGGACTCCTCGACGCCGGGGCCCGGCAAGCCGGTTCGGGGACTACCAGCCCCAGCCGCCGCCCTGACCGTCGTCGTCGTGGTCCGAGTCCCAGCCCTCGCCGACCTTGCGCAGGATCGTGTAGTTGTCGATCTGCGTGCCGTCCTCGGCCAGCGCGGTCACCTTCATGGACGACTTCTGGCCCAGGTGGGCCGGGGTGACGTCGACCTTGATGAAGGAGTAGCCGGTGTAGCGCACCCGCGACCACTGGATGGTCTCGGGGACCTTCACCTTGCCCTTCCCCCAGTAGTAGGTCTTCACCTCGTCCTGGTGGTTCTCGTGCCCCTCGTAGGTGTCCGGCACGTCGAACTTGTACAGGCTGCGGCCGGCCGCGCCCGCGGTCACGTAGACGACGCCGTCCTTCGCCGGCTCGATGGTGGCGCCGCTCGGCACCTGCTTCGAGACCTTGTTGCCGAGGATCGCGTCGGTGCGCTCGTAGATGTGGTTGTGGCCGTTGATGACCAGGTCCACCCGGAACTTCTCGAACAGCGGCACCCAGGCCTCGCGGACGCCGCCCTCGGAGGCGTGCGCGACGGTGGTGGAGAAGGCGCAGTGGTGGAAGAAGACCACGACGAAGTCGATCGTCTCGTCGTTGCGCAGGTCCTTGAGGGTGCGCTCCAGCCACTTGGTCTGCTTGTTCGCCGAGATGCCCAGGTTGGCCGGGATCTCGTAGGAGACGTCGTTGGCGTCGAGCGAGATGACGCCGACGTTCTTGTAGCGGAAGGTGTAGACACCGGGGACCTTGCGCGGGTCCGGGCCGTTGTCCGGGAGGAAGAAGCGGGTGTTCTCGCCGCCGTACCCGTTGGGCGAGTACCAGGCCTCGATGTCGTGGTTGCCGTAGGCGACCATCCACGGCACGGTCGCCGCGACCGTCTCGGTCTGGACCAGGAAGTCGTCCCAGGTCCTGGCGTTGTACACGGACTTGTCGGGGTCCGTGCCGGAGCCCGCCGGGTCGGCGTAGCAGATGTCGCCGGCGTGCAGGTGGAAGGACGGCTTCTGGGCCAGGATGACGTGGTCGTTGCCGGCCGCGTGCGAGCTGACGCCCTGGTCGCCGAAGGCGGTGAAGGTGAACGGCTCGTAGACCTTGCCCCAGCGGTGGTCGCGGGAGGGCGCGGTGCGGAAGGTGTGCAGGGTGGAGATCTGCTGCTGCGAGGCCGGGTCGAAGCCCTCGTGGCCGACACCGTAGTAGTAGGTGGTGTCGGGGTGCAGGTCCTCCAGCGCCACGTGCAGGTAGTACTGGTCCACCGGCTGGCTGTTCGGGCTCAGCGCCGGGGTGTGCAGCGTGCGGACCTCGGCCTGGAGCTTGTGGCTGAGCTCCCACGGGGTCTTGCCGAAGCGCAGGAACGGCTTCTTGACCGGCGCCGGGACCTGCCAGGAGATGCGGAACTGGGTGTCGGGCTCGGGGCCGAACTGGAGGTGGCGCCCGATCGGCGCGACCAGCGAACCGTCGACACCGGCCGTCGTGGCACCGGTCAGCAGCTGCGGGCTCGCCGGCGCGGCGAAGGCCGTTCCACTGCCCAGCGCGCCGCCGACGGCGACGGCACCGACGGTCACGGCGCCGGCGCGCAGCATCCGGCGGCGGGAGAAGCGGGCCCGCAGGTACTCGTGCTGCTCGGCCGTGCTCATGCGGTCGGCGAGCTTGGCCGGTACGCCCATGTGAGGGATATCCATGCGCGGGACTCTTCCAGCGGCGTGTTGACCGCACACGGACGCGGGGTGAACGGGCCGCAGCGCGCCGCCCATTCGAACGCCAATGTTCGACCATGATCAGGTAAAGGAGCGCGCCCGCACCGGACCGACCCCGGATCATGGCCCCGGCCGGCGGCGCGGCCTGAGCCACCGTCGGCGCCGCCGCGGACGGGGGCGCTCAGCCGGAGGGCTCGTCCCAGGTGGAGGGGGACCGGTTTCCGGTGCCGTCGCAGGTGCGGCAGATCTCGTCCCGGTAGGCGTGCTTGGCGCCGGTCGCGTCCACCCGGTAGCGGACGTACACCCCGGTGCCGTCGCAGAGGAAGCAGTTGCCGCCCCCGCCGCCCACCTCGGTGGTCCCGGTGCCCTGACAGGTCCGGCAGCTGAGGCCGGCGGTCCGGCCGGTGCCCGCGCAGATCCGGCAGACCGTCGTCATCGTCGTCCTCCCTGGGCGGAACCGCTGGCAGCCACCGGTCATGGTAGTGGGACCGCCGAGGGCGGCGTCCAGCGGATCCTGCTCGGCCGCCGGATCGGCCAACCCCGCTGCGTCCCAACCGTGATGAGGACGGATCGACTCCACCGTCCGCTACTCCGCCAGGCCCTCGCGGACCCGGCGGGACACCGAGATCAGCTGGAGGTCGAGCAGCCCGGGCGGGTCGGCCAGCCCGGGGCCGCCCGCGTGCACCCAGGCGGCTATCTCGTCGATCATGTCGTCCGCCAGCACGAAGCCCAGCCAGACCGGACGCCCGCCCGCCGCCCGCCCCTCCCCGGAGGGGCCGACCACCACCACGTTGGACTGGGTGCACACGTCCAGGCACTTGACCGCGCGGACCCGGCCCGCCGCACCCACCGCCGCCCGCAGCCGCTCGTACTGCCCGGCGTGGTCCACCCCCGGGTGCTTGGCCTCGGTGCCGCAGCAGCAGCCCCGGCAGACGGTGACGGTCACCGGGGAGGCGGCCGCCTGCTTGCGGTCCCGGTCTCGGCGGCTCATCGGCTCTGGAACTCCTCCTGGTCACGGGGCACGCTGCACGCGCAGCCTACCTGGCATGCCAAGAGGCACTGCCGGGTACCGGGTGCCGGGGTTCGGCGGCGGTCCGTAGGATGCCCCCATGGGACACGCGACCACCGAGAAAGCCGTACCGCGGATGCGCCTGGACGCCTCCAACGCGGCCAAGGTCGCGACCACCCTCCAGGCGCTGGCCACCCCCTCCCGGCTGCTGATCCTCGCCGAACTGCGCGAGGGACCGCGCGCGGCCACCGAACTCGCCGACGCCGTGGGCATGGAGCAGTCGGCCTGCTCCCACCAGCTGCGGCTGCTGCGCAACCTCGGCCTGGTCGTCGGCGAGCGCCGGGGCCGCTCGGTGGTCTACTCCCTGCACGACGACCACGTCGCCGCCCTCCTCGACCAGGCCGTGTACCACGTCGAGCACCTGCGGCTGGGCCTCACCGACGAGCGCTGAGGCCGCACCCGCCCGCGTCCACTAGGCCGTGGCCTGCGCCGCCGCGCGGCCGGCGGTGCGGCCGGAGAAGAGGCAGCCGCCGAGGAAGGTGCCCTCCAGGGAGCGGTAGCCGTGGACGCCGCCGCCGCCGAAGCCGGCGGCCTCGCCCGCGGCGTAGACGCCCGGGAGGGGTTCGCCGTCGGGGCGCAGGACGCGCGCGGAGAGGTCGGTCTCCAGGCCGCCGAGCGACTTGCGGGTGAGGATGTTGAGCCGGACGGCGATCAGCGGGGCGGCGCCCGGGTCGAGGATGCGGTGCGGCGGGGCCACCCGGATCAGCTTGTCGCCGAGGTAGCGGCGGGCGCCGTGGACGGCGGTGACCTGGAGGTCCTTGGCGAAGGGGTTGGCGAACTGCCGGTCGCGGGCCTCGACGGTGCGGCGCAGTTCGGCGGGGTCGATCAGCGCCTCGCGGGTCCTGGCGTTCATGCCGCGGGCGAGGTCCGCGAGGTTGCCCGCGACGACGAAGTCGGGCCCGTGCCGCAGGTGGCTTTGGACCGGACCGGGGGCGCCGGGCAGGGCGCGGCCGAGGACGCCGCGCACGGACTTCCCGGTCAGGTCCGGGTTCTGCTCGGAGCCGGAGAGGGTGAACTCCTTCTCGATGATGCGCTGGTTGAGCACGAACCAGGTGTGCCCGTACCCGGTGGACATGATGTGGTCGAGCGTGCCGAGGGTGTCGAAGCCGGGGAAGAGCGGGACGGGCAGCCGGTTGCCGCGCGCGTCCAGCCAGAGCGAGGACGGGCCGGGCAGGATGCGGATGCCGTGCCGGGCCCAGATCGGGTCCCAGTTCTCGATGCCCTCGGTGTAGTGCCACATCCGGTCGCCGTTGATGAGGCTGGCACCGGCGTCGCCGGCGATGCCGAGCATCAGCCCGTCGACGTGGGCGGGGACGCCGGAGAGCAGTTTGGCGGGCGGGGTGCCGAGCCGGGCGGGCCAGGCCTTGCGGACGAGGTCGTGGTTGCCGCCGATGCCGCCGGAGGTCACGATCACGGCCTGGGCGCGCAGTTCGAACCGTCCGGCGGCCTCGCGCGAGCTGGCCTCGCCGCGGGCCGCCGAACTGGGCACCAGCACCTCGCCGGTGACGGTGTCGGTGACGCCCGCGGTGGCGGCCAGGCCGGTGACCCGGTGCCGGAAGCGCAGGTCGACCAGCCCGCGGGCGGCGGCGGAGCGGACCCGGCGGACGAAGGGCTCCAGCAGTCCGGGCCCGGTGCCCCAGGTGATGTGGAAGCGGGGCACCGAGTTGCCCGGGCCGTCGGCGAGGAGGCCGCCGCGCTCGGCCCAGCCGACGACGGGGAAGAACCGGACGCCCAGGCCGTGCAGCCAGGAGCGCTTCTCGCCGGCCGCGAAGTCGACATAGGCCTCGGCCCAGCGGCGCGGCCAGGCGTCCTCGGGCCGGTCGAAGCCGGCGGTGCCGAACCAGTCCTGGCGGGCGAGGGCGTGCGAGTCGCGGATCCGCATCCGGCGCTGCTCGGGCGAGTCGACCAGGAAGAGGCCGCCGAAGGACCAGTGCGCCTGGCCGCCGAGCGAGGCCGCGGGCTCCTGGTCGAGCAGGATCACCTTCCGTCCGGCGTCGGCGAGTTCGGCGGTGGCGGCGAGTCCGGCGAGTCCTGCTCCGATGACGATGACGTCGGCGTCCAGGGCCATGCGCAGTCCTCCGTCGCGGCGGGCGGGACGGCGCGCGCGGGGTGGGCGCCGTCGCTGTGCGCCCGATACTGCGGCCTGCGGTGACGTCCGGTCAACCGGCCGGTAACAACCGAGTGCGGCAATTCCGCTCCACACCGTTTCGGAAATGTCTTCGATACACGGTGGAGCGAAATGCGAAATGCGATCTGACGGAATTTCGGAAATTTCCGCGCACGGCATGGACGTCCACGAAACCAACAAGTAACTTACCTGCGAGTAGCCGCGGCCCGGCCCGACCCCCACCCGTCGTTTCTCTCCCCCCAGGAGGAACCGTGCTCCGCCCTGCCCGGAAACCCCGACGCCTGCGCAGCTCCACCGCGCTCGCCTCCGTCGCCCTGGGCGCCGCCCTCGCGCTCACCTCCACCAGCGCCCAGGCCGCCACCCCGGCGCCCAAGCACCTCGTGGCGCTCGGCGACTCCTACGCCGCCGGCGCGGGCGTGCCCGGCCAGTCGGCGGGCCTGTGCCTGCGCTCCGACCGCAACTACGGCCACCTGGTCGCCGCCGCCCTCAAGGCCGGCGCCTACACCGACGTCACCTGCGCCGCCGCCAAGGTCAAGGCCATGACGCAGCCGCAGTACGACGCCTTCATCCGGGTCAACGACCCGCAGCTGGACGCGGTGACCCCCGACACCGACCTGGTCACCCTCGGCATCGGCGGCAACGACCTCGCGGCCAGCGACCTCGGCCTCGGCGAACTCGTCGCCACCTGCATCGCCGGCGCCGTCGTCAACCCGCTCGGCACGCCCTGCAAGGACGTCTACCACCACGGCTACTGGGACTGGAGCAGCTGGTCCTGGCAGTACGGCAACGACGACCTGGCCGAGCGGATCACCAGCAGCATCGCGCCGCAGGTCGCCGACACGCTGCGGCGCATCCGCGCCAAGGCGCCGCGGGCCCGGGTGCTGCTGGTCGGCTACCCGTCCGTGCTGCCCGCCGACGGCCGCTCGTGCATCCTGCGCCAGCCCGTGACCCCGGGCGACGTCGAGTACATGCACGGCGTGCTCGACAAGCTGAACGCCGCACTCAAGTCCACCGCGGCGGCCGGCGGCGCGACGTACGTCGACACCGCCACGCCCACCGCCGGGCACGACGTGTGCTCGGACGACCGCTGGATCGAGGGCGCGCTGCCCGGCTCGCCCGCCGTGCCGTTCCACCCGAACGCCACCGGCGAGAAGGTGATGGCGGACGCGGTGCTCGCCGCGCTGCGGTAGGCCCCGCAAACCCCGAGGGGGGCGGTGACCGGCGCTGCGGGCCACGTCGGCCCGGACCGCGATCGCCCGGCCGCCCTCGGCGGTGATGCCCGCGACGACCCGCTCGGCGCCCTTCGCATCCTCCCGG